>JAAYJR010000350.1 GCA_012522835.1 Bacteroidales bacterium | reverse complement strand
TTAAATTCTGCTCCTGATTTAATTTTATCCAGCCTTTTTCGCATCGTATTCAGGTGATATTTATAAACATCCCTGGGAGAACAGTTATTCTCAATACATATTGCTGCTGCATAACCTGTTACCACTCCCATTTGGGTAGTTGTATGCATTACACGCGGACTACCAAGTCCGACATGAGTAGCCGAGAAACATCTGCCCGCCATAAAAAGGTTATCGATATCTTTGGAATATAGACAACGGTATGGAATTTTATACTGCTCAATTTTGGTGAACCTCGCTTCACTCAGAAAATCATATTTCCCTTCACGCGGATAATGGATATCAATAGCCCGTACCTCTTCAACAAAACCATCTTCAAAATCAGGTTTGTCGATAATATCGCTCTCCTTAAGTACATAATCCCCCATAATGCGCCTTGACTCACGCTTGCCTGCTATATAAGCTATCCACTGAAGTCTCAGTCCGGCATTTGCAGGATCCTGCTTTACATTATACCAGTTGCCGTATATTGCACGGAACATATGGTCTCTGATCTCTTCAGCATCATAAATGGTATTTTTAGTCAACCCATATTCCCAAAACCACTCACCACGGGTAGCCTTATAGTCTTTCGCAACATCCATTGCCCAGGAAACTTCCTGAAAACCAATATTTTTAGGATTTTCGCCAAAACTGGCGTCAGTATCATCAACATGTACAGAATTCCATAAAATAGTATTTCCCATTGTCATGCTATCTGCCACTTCCGGGGCCAGCGATTCATTAAACTCATCCTGCGACTCCCTTCCCATCCTGACCTCACAACCGGCCCAGTAACCGATCCATCCGTCTCCGGTTGCATCGACATATAACGGGGCTTCAAAGCGGGTCTCTTCATGTGTTTCAACATTGAAACAATCAACACCGGTAATTTTGTTGCCCCTTTTATGCACAAAATATGCCCGTGTATCAGGGAAAACTGAAATATTTTTTTCTGCCCTGACTACCATCTCAATGGTATCATTTGCTGCTACTGCTGCACCGTCACCATTTGGATAATGTTCTGTATTGAGTTCCTGGACAATAGTATAGAACTCCAGTCCCTCAGTATGAACCCTGATCTCTTTACTGGCATTTCCTCCCAGAACAGGCCGGTCATTTATCAATGCAACCCTCAGTCCATGCCTTGCAGCAGCAACAGCAGAGCCACATCCTGCAAGTCCGCCTCCCACAACAACAAGATCAAACTCACCCGCATTTACAGGAGGTGAGATGCCAAGTTTCTTTTTTCTCCAGGCAGTCATTACTTCAAGGTCAGAAGGCGGGTTATCAAACTTATCCTTTGAGAAATAAATCGCATCAACTCTCCCTTCAAATCCTGTCAGATCCTTCAGTTCCACTGACAGTTTTCCGGAATTTCCTATATTCACACTTCCTGAGGGAACCCACTGCCAGCCATTATTCACACCAAAAATTTCCGGATACTCCTTTTTGTCAAAAATGAGTCTGAAAGTACCCGGTGTTTCAGGCCTGTCAGGAATCCAGTCTTTTGTCCTTACCCAGAAAAAATATTCCCCTGTCTCAGGGAACTGTACTGTTGTTGATGCATTCTCCACCGGTTCACCCATACCATGTGCCAGCAGATAAGGAGAACCCATTGCCGGAATGAACTGCTGGTCAACTACCCAGCCGCCTTTATTATTGAAGCTTTCAGCTTCCAGTAATACCGAGGGAGAAGTCTGGGCAGTAACTGATAATTCTGTAATAAATAAAAATGTACAAAAAAACAATGCCTTCATCTGAATATACCTAAGTTAAACTTTTAATCAATCATTTATATAAACCGTTCGCTGAAGCGAACGGCAAGAAATAAAATAATGAACAAATCTACAAATAAACTACGAACTGCCCCATCTGGCCCTATCTCTTACCGTCTGCTTCAGCTGACGGACTCCTAAAGGGCAAAACCAATAAACCACCTACTTACCTATCAAAGCCAAATTATTTTTAATCTGTCAAATTTAAAAAAAGATTTGTGAGAATAAATAATGAATTTTTTCATTAACCACTTTGTCTTAACAAACCGGCTGATTACTTTTGTCACGTATATAATATTTACTATGATACCACAAATTGAAAACCTTAAATATACCGGTTCCGACAATTTCTTATTAATTGCAGGACCTTGTGCAATTGAAAATGAAGAGATTACATTAATAATCGCAGAACGGATATCAGAGATTGCCAACAGGCTCAAAATTCCTTTTATTTTTAAAGGCTCATATAAAAAAGCTAACCGTTCAAGGATTGATTCATTCACAGGTATTGGAGATGAAAAGGCACTAAGTATCCTGCAAAAAGCGGCAAAACTAAATAATATACCAGTGATAACTGACATCCACTCTGCCGGTGAGGCAGAATTTGCTGCAAATTATGCGGATGTCTTACAGATACCTGCATTCTTATGCAGACAGACCGACCTTCTAATATCAGCAGCTAACACAGGTAAGGCGATAAATATCAAGAAAGGCCAGTTCCTGTCGCCCGAGGCTATGAAATTTGCAATTCAAAAAGTAAGAGACAGCGGAAATAACAATATTATGGTAACTGAAAGAGGGACATCTTTCGGGTACCAGGACCTGATTGTGGATTTCAGGGGAATTCCGGTGATGCAAAAATTTGATGTCCCGGTTATACTCGACATTACCCACTCTCTGCAGCAGCCAAACCAGTCGGAAGGAGTGACGGGAGGCAGACCAGATTTAATTGAAACAATAGCACGGGCAGGAATAGCTGTCGGTGCTGACGGTATTTTTGTTGAAACACACCCTGATCCCTCCTTGGCAAAATCAGATGGAGCCAACATGCTCAGGCTTGACTTGCTTGAACAACTTCTTGAAAAGCTGGTAGCTTTAAGGAAAGTGGTAAGGAAGATGTAAAACTAGTAGTTAAAATTCTGAATATCAGTAAAAAAACAGATATGCCATCAGTATTGCAGCAATAATACCAGTAAAATCAGCAATCAGTCCGCATACCACTGCATATCTGGTATTCTTAATTCCAACTGCACCAAAATAAACAGCAATAATATAAAAAGTTGTATCTGTGGCGCCCTGAACAGTGCTTGCCACTCTGCCGACAAAAGAATCTGCCCCGTAAGTAGTCATAGCATCGACCATCATTCCACGAGCACCGCTGCCACTAAGGGGTTTCATCAATGCAGTAGGCAAGGCAGGTGAAAAGTCAGTATTTATCCCTAAAAATTCGAATGAGTAAGTAAACCCTGAGATCAGCCATTCCATTGCACCAGAGGCACGAAACACCCCTATAGCCACCAGGATAGCCACCAGGTAAGGAATAATTTTAACGGCTGTTTTAAATCCCTCTTTTGCACCGTCAATAAATGCTTCATAAACGTTTACCTTTTTGAGAACAGCCATCATAATAAAAGCTATTATCACCGAAAAAAGAATGATATTACTTGCCAGGGCTGATATAATAGTTACCGACTCTTTATCCAGAGTTGAAAAATACCATATTAAAGCAGCTATCACCAATGTAATTCCACCGAGATATAACAGTACCACCCTGTTAAAAAGGTTTATCTTCTGATATATTGCAACAGCAATCAATCCTGCTAATGTTGAAAAATAGGTTGCCAGCAGCACCGGAATAAATATATCGGAAGGATTCACTGCACCCAGCTGTGCCCTGTAAACCATAATACTGATCGGAAGAAGAGTCAGTCCTGATGTATTCAGCACGAGAAACATTATCTGAGCATCCGAAGCAACTTGCTTATCCGGATTAGTTTCCTGCATCTCCCTCATAGCCTGCAATCCTGTTGGAGTAGCGGCATTATCAAGATTAAGCATATTAGCGGCAATATTCATCATAATAGAACCATATGCAGGATGTGATTTTCCCAGCTCTGGGAAGAGTCTGTTAAAAAACGGTCCGATAATCCTGCTGAAGACATTAACAATGCCTCCCTTCTCTCCTATTTTCATAATTCCCATCCAAAGAGTCAGGACTCCTGTCAGTCCCAGCGAAATTTCAAACCCACTTTTAGCCATTTCAAAAGTGGAATTAACCATATTTGAAAACACTTCAGTATCGCCAAAGAAAATCAACCGCGTGAGTCCGATGACAAACGCAGAAACAAAAAAGAATATCCAGATATAATTAAGGGCCATTTTTAATTACAGTATCTCTTTATAATATTATATGCACCATGAATGCCCAGTTCACCTGCACGGCTAAGATCCAGGGCACCTCCCTCTATATCATCAAGATATATTTTTGTGAGTCCGCGGTTAAAATATGCCTCTGCAAACTCCGGTTCCAGTTCTATGGCCTTATTAAGATCTTCCATAGCGCTTTTATATTCCCTGAGTCTCAGTTTAATGAAAGCTCTGTTATAGTATCCAAAGAAAAATTTCCCATTAAGGGAAAGTACCTTATTATAATCATCAATAATTTTCTGATATTCAGGCATGGCTATTTGTTCCTCACTGATATTTTCTGTATTTTGATCCTGCAGGGGAACAGTTACATCCTGATGTGTACCGGCAAGCAATTCGATCTGTTCAAGCATATTATACCTGCAGTTACCCCTGACAAAATAGGCTATCGGCTGATTTTCATTCATAGAAACCGACAATTTTAGATCATTAAGAGCTGAATTATAATCACCTGTCAGACAATGAAATATTGCACGATTAAGGTAATTATGACTACTTTCATTGATCTCCAGGCGGGCATTAAAGTAAAGCACAAAATTTTCAAATATTTCCTGATACTCACTCATGGTTTTATTGGTAATAGTGAGGAAAGGGTTATAATTGTTCAGCTCATTCAATTCATCAACAGCTATACTATAGTATTGAAAACGCTCATAATCAACTGAATTTTTTTCGAATGCAGAAACAACAAACAGTGGCTGAAGGTCGATAGCAATATTTCTGTTCTGCACCAGTCCATCGTCAGGATCCTCCTCTTCTCCGGGCAACTCCCTGGTATCTTCAACAATAAGGTTTATCCTGCTTCTCCGGCTGCGTTGTGTTGATTCGCTGTCATCATTTGTAGCTTCTTCTTCCTCATCATCATCATCATCCCGGCCGGCTGCACTTTGCTGTGTGTTTGACTGCTGACTTGTTCCAGGGGTTGCAGAAGGTGGCTGTCCCGGCTGGCCCTGACCACTTTGCTGATTTTGTGCAAGCTTCTCTGCATCAAGCCGCCGTTGATTAAGATCAAACTGAGGATTTAACTGTGCCGCAATCTGATAATCATTTTCAAATCCCTCCCTTCCCAGGATTTCCCTGGCCATTGCCCTGTTGAAGTAAGCACTTGCCATTTCAGGATTTAACCTTAAAGCCAGGTCATAGTCGGCAATAGCTCCCTCATAATCTTCCAGCTTATGCTTGACAATTCCCCTGTTATTATATGCCATGGAATTTTCAGGCTCAAGTTTTATACTTTGATCATAATCACGCAGTGCAGAAGCAAAATCATCCATTTCGAACCTGGCGATTCCCCTGTTGAGATAAGCACCGGCAAAGTGAGGCCGTATTGTTATAACCTGGTTAAGGTCACGAATAGCATCTTCAACATTGCCTTGCACAATGCTGGCATTACTTCTGTTCATCAAAGCATTTGTAGACTTCGGATTTATTTCAAGGGCTTTGTCATAATCAGCTATTGCGCCATCCACATCCTGCATTGCCAGTTTTGCAATTCCCCTGTTGTTATAAATTGCCTCATCATCAGGGTCAAATTCTAAACCTCTGTTATAATCCTCAATCGCTTTTTCAAACATGTGAAGATTATGGTATGCCATCCCCCTGTTCATGTATGCCTGGGGATAAAATGGTTTTATCTCAATTGCTTTGTTATAGTCATTAATGGCCCCTCTGAAATCTTCCAGCTGATGTTTTGCCACACCCCTGAAAAAATAGGCTTCGGGAAGGTGAGGCCTGAATTTTAAAACAATATTGAAATATTCTATAGCCCCTGTATAATTACCTATTGATATCCTGGTCCTACCAACCCTGATATAATGATTTATATTTAACTGAGCTTCAGCAGAAAAATATGCTGAGAACACAAAAAGCAGTATGAATAATACTTTCTTCATTGTTTTATACTGAATCAACAAAAATAATATTAAATAAAAACGATCTGCGTATTCATTAGTTTTATTTATTTTTTTATCTAAATGCAGAGTAAGACAAAATTTATTTTTTTAAAATATTTTAATTATTATTTTTGAACATTATACATTAAATAAATTCAGGATGCTCAGAATAAAATATTATTTAACGATAAGTATTTTACTGGGATTCGCAGTCTCAGTAATTGCTAACGATAATGACAAAAAAAAGAAAGACACCGGTTATGTTTTCGAGGATGTTGTGGCTTTGCCGGCAACTCCCGTTAAGGATCAGCACCGGTCAGGGACCTGCTGGTCATTTTCAGGCTTGTCACTTCTTGAATCAGAAATGCTCCGTTTAGGAAAGCCGGTGGTTGACCTCTCAGAAATGTTTATTGTCTGGAAAACCTATCAGGAAAAAGCTGTTAAATTTGTAAGGACTCATGGCAATCTGAATTTTTCTGCAGGTGGAGCTTTCCACGATGTCACCAACATGATTTCAAAATACGGAATCGTGCCCGAATTGGTATATGACGGATTGGAATATGGAGAGGAAAAACATGTTCATGGTGAAATGGACCGTGTGCTTCGTGAATTTGTGGATGCCGTGGTAGAGAATAAAAATAATAAGCTTTCAACAGCCTGGAGTGAAGCCTTCACGTCGACCCTCGACTCCTATCTTGGAGAAATTCCTAAAAAATTTATGTACGAAGGGATTCAATACACACCGCAAAGTTTTGCCGAAAATTTTGTCGGACTTAATATGGCTGACTATATCGAGATCACTTCTTATACACATCAGCCGTTCTATTCAAAATTTATTCTTGAAATACCCGATAACTGGTCGTGGGATGAAATATATAATATCCCTGTGAATGAGCTGGGTGAGACAATTGATTATGCCCTGAATAATGGCTATACTGTTGCCTGGGCGGCAGATGTCAGTGAAAAAGGATTTGCATCAAGTAATAAAGGAGTAGCTGTTATTCCTGCAGCCCCGGCAAAAGATATGACAAATGCTGAAATTTCAAGATGGGAATCACTTCCCGACAGAGACCGTGAAAATGAATTATTTAAACTTGAAAAGACCGTTCCGGAGCTTGAGATAACACAGGAAATGAGACAGGAGGCTTTCGATAATTTTCAAACTACTGACGACCATGGAATGCATATTATTGGTTATGCAAAAGATCAGTTCGATAACATATTTTATAAAGTAAAAAATTCCTGGGGTGATTATAACCTGTATAACGGGTATTTATATGTTTCCAAACCTTATATGCGTTACAAAACAATGAGTATCATGCTACATAAAGACGGAATACCTCAACATATAAGGGAAAAACTTGATATATAATTAAATGAAACTTACAAAAAAATGTCAACCAAATAATTTATTTAGTGATGAATTAAAAATCTCCCGGACATTTTTTCTGATAATAATTGCATTCGTTTTATCAGTTTTCAGCATGATTAAAAATTATATCAGGTCTGTTATTTATGAATCAAAAAACATGTTATTTACAGGGACTCAGACTTTTGGTATAATCAGACTTTTTTAACAAGCAAATCTATGGATAAATGGGCATGGGTAAAATCAGGTTTTTTATTAGCCGTATTTGTTCTGATTGCATCTGTTGTTAACGGCCAGGATCCAAACGAAGATTATACCTGGTGGAATGAAACACATGGCTGGAAACCTGGAGATCCCGGATGGCGGAACTGGTTAAAAATATCTCCCGGATTTATGGGACCTAATGCTCTGCCTGTGCCTTCTGTTAAAAAGGGAATTATTGAAGAGGCTTCCAATATTGAAATTACAGCTTCATCGCATTTTCACAGGGGTGACCCCACACAGGATTTCTCAGGAAGAATATTTATACCCTTTGCTGATAATAAAATAGCCGTGGAAATGTACGGAGTTATTATTGAGCATTACTCCTTCACCACAGAGATAAGGGATGAAAGATTTGCACGTGACAGGGACGGAAAAGGAACTGCTATGGGAGATTTCTATTTTAGTACACTTATCCAGATATTTAAAAACAGGAAGTTCCCGAATACATTGTTACGACTGGCCACAAAAACAGCTTCCGGCAATAACCTGAAAGCTGCACGATATACTGACAGCCCGGGCTATTTTTTCGATTTGAGTTTTTCAAAAAACTATACTACCCAAAATAATTTCAAGCTGAAACCATTCGGACTTGCAGGATTTTATTCATGGCAAACCAATGATGAACTAAGGCTACAAAACGATGCACTTATGTATGCAGCAGGATGTGATATCGCAAAAAGAAACTGGCAGGCATCGGGATCACTATCAGGTTATTCAGGTTATAAAAATGAACGTGACCGTCCGATGCAACTGAACTTTGAACTTGCTAAAGACTTTATCAACAAATCAGTTAAGTTATATTATATTCATGGATTACGCAGCTGGGATTACCAAACATTACGGATATCCTTTATATTCAGGCTGAATGAAGCTGCCAAAGAATAATAAGACGGGTAATTGAATAACTTTGCAGGGTATTTAATAAAATTATATTCAGATGAAACGAGCATGAACTTTTTTAAATATAAATTTCACAAAAGCAAATGTTTAAAAAAGTTTATGTGAGAACGAGGTGGTTACATTCGTTCTCACATTTTTAATTAATTTATCTTTAATGAATTATAAAATTTGAAACGAATGAAAAAACTTTCACTCATAATATGTGTTTTTAACGAAGAGTTAAATATAAAACCTCTTGCCGGTCAGATAAAGGACGCATTAAAAGATATAGAATTTGAGGCTATTTTTGTGGATGACGGTTCGACCGACAGTACCCGGTCAGAGATAAAAAAAATTGATGATAACAGATTCAGGCTGATAGAATTAAAAAGAAATTACGGTCAGAGTTCTGCACTACAGGCCGGGATTGATCATGCAGAAGGTGAGTTTGTTGCTCTTATTGACGGTGACCTGCAAAACGATCCGGCTGACCTGCCGCGTATGCTTAAAATGATGGAAGATGAAGAATGGGATATGGTGGCCGGAGTCAGGGCAAACAGACAGGACGGAATGTTCCTGAGGAAAATACCGTCTAAAATTGCTAACTATATGATAAGAAAATCGACTGGCACAAAAATGAAAGATCTTGGTTGTACACTAAAAATATTTACCAGTGAAACAATAAAAAGTATCACAATCTACGGTGAACTGCACAGGTTCATCCCTGTTTTGATAGCACTTGAAGGTGCAACGCATATAACCCAGACTGATGTTAACCACAGGCCAAGGAAGTTTGGAAATTCCAAATATAATCTTAGCCGGACTACACGTGTAATGAGTGACCTGATATTAATGTTTTTTAATAAAAAATATCTCCACCGGCCTATGCATATATTCGGTGGAATAGGTATAGTAACTCTTGGAATTGGAATTATCATTAACCTATATATGCTGATACTGAAAATTACTGGTCATGATATATGGGGCAAACCATTGTTATTGCTGGGAATTCTTCTTGTAATGGGTGGAATTCAGTTCATTACCACCGGAATAATTGCGGAGCTGTTGATGAGGACATATTTTGAATCTCAACAAAAAAGACCCTACCGAATAAAACAAATTCATTCCTTGGGCAAAGAATAAAACAAACGGTATGATTTTTGCGTTTAATATAAAAATATTAATAATGAAAAGAAATAAAATGAAACAAAAATTGTTTGTTTTTCAGTTTACAATAATTGCTTTGCTACTGTCAATTTTTACCGGTGCCCAGGATAGGGTTATTCACGGCATTGTAACTACATTCGACAGTATCCCTCTTATTAATGCAGAGGTTAAAGTTCTAAGCTCAAAGCAAAAGGTACTTACCGATACTCTTGGAAGGTTTTCTGTGGGAAGTGATCACAAAGACAAATTAAAAGTCTCTGCTTATGGTTTTTATAATCAGAAGGTTGAGCTTAATGAAAACACAAAGTTTGCCGCTGTGAACCTGAAGTTAAAACCGGGTGAAAAGGCTCGTGAATATGCTATTGGTTACGGACACGTAAACGATTATGAAAGGTTGAACTCTCTTGCAAGCCTTAATAATAATGATCTGGATTTTTCCCAGTACAGTAACATTTATGAACTTATCCGCGGAAGGTTTGCCGGCGTGCAGATTATTAATGACGAGATAATTATCAGGGGACAAAACTCGATTAATTTAAGCAGCGCTGCGCTGGTGGTGTTAGATGGAGTTATAATTGATTCAAGGACACTGAATTCTATTTCACCGATACAGGTTAAAAGTATCAATGTTATAAAAGACGGAAGTGCTGCTATCTACGGATCAAGGGGAGCTAACGGTGTAGTAATTATTGAAACAAGAAGGGGTAATGATTAACCCCTTTTTTTTGCGGTGACGACGAGACTCGAACTCGCGACCTCCGGCGTGACAGGCCGGCATTCTAACCAACTGAACTACGCCACCTTAATCAAAATCATTTTAAACCCCGCCTTTTCAAAAAATGCTTCCGAAAAGGTGATGCAAATATATACTTTCTTTTTTTTCCTGCAATACAAAACATTATTATTTTTACTATTATCTGCAAACATAATGTTTACAGATAGTTAACTCAAAATATATGTTACTTGTACCAGGTTTTTGGATAAAAGTGTCTTTTCACCGTCCCATGAATAAGCGGTTAATATTTTACTTCCGTTAACACATGAGTCGACACAACAGAGATTTTTATTTATGATATGGGGCCCTTTAAAGCGGCAGTAATGGCCGAAAAACAAAACCGGACTATCAGGATCATAAGGATAATTAACAGGTAGTATCTGCTCAGGCACAGTGTATTGTGGTAATTTAAATTTACTTTCAAATGATAATTCTTCAAATGTTTTTCCATGATAATCTTCCCACCAGCGAATACGGTAAGAGCGGGGTGATACTCCCTTGTTGTTTATTATTTTCAGGTCACCCGGCAATTTAAATTGGGGACCTTTAGTAATCAGCCAGATATTTTGGGTAATCTTCGAACCGTGATCCTTGTAAATTTTGTGAAAAGTACTTTTCTTTATTCCCGGCAAAGTGAGATTGTCTTTTAAATAAGTTATGGCCTGATCAGACCAGCAGGCATGGACTACACGGATACCTCCCAATTCTAAAAACAGGGGCAGGGACCTTAACCATTTTACGTGGCTTGCCCACTCTTCCCTGGCATCTTCAAATTCTTTGGTGGTTTTTAATACCGAAATAAAATTTTTTAACGGAGGCTTAATCAAAGGCATACCGTTTTTGTCTTTCAGGCTCGCAATTATTGCATTGATCTCATGGTTTCCCAATATTGCATAGGCATTACCATTTTCAACCATTTCACGCACTATCCTGATAGTTTTACGGATATTAGGTCCCCTGTTTATAAAATCGCCGACAAATATTGCTTTACGGGAAGAATGAGTAAAACCATTCTCCTTCTTTTTATATCCCAACTTCACCAATAACTTTTTGAGCAATTGGGCATGACCGTGTACATCTCCTATAATATCATACATACATTTCAAAAATATAGTTCAAAATAAATAACTTTTATTATCCGATAGTCAGCATTTTTTGAAATCATGGCATTTTTTTTGATAAATTTGCAGAGTAGTTCTTTGGCAACAGCCAAATTTACCGGGGCTGACTGGTTTTGACAGCGGGTAGAAGAGGCAGGTAAGCATGCAGGGTTTTGATTGTTGACCCTT
>JAAYJR010000208.1 GCA_012522835.1 Bacteroidales bacterium | reverse complement strand
TTCTGATATTTATGCGTAATTTTCAATAGGTAAGCTGAATTTCATGCCATGGCAAGATTGAGAAAGGAACTGTCCCTTTTAATATTAATAAATTTAATTATATGAAAAATTTTTCAAGAAGAGAGTTTATAAAGACAAGCACAATTGGAGGTGTTGTACTGGCAGCCGGTACCGGAGCATTAGTAAATGCCTGTTCATCTTCAAAGTGGAAAATTGGCTGTTATACCCGGGTTTGGGGTAACCGCAACTATTTAGAGGCTCTGGATGGCGCAGTAGAAGCGGGTTATAAGTATGTTGGACTGAGCACTCACGAAAAAGGAAGAGTGGTTGATCGTAATTCCACTCCTGAGTTTGCTGCAAAAGTTGGCGAAGAGATTAAAAAGCGTGGTCTTACGCTGGTAACTAATTCCGGTGGAGAACACGATGTCAGCAATTCACTCGAAGAAGGAATTGCAGGGTTAAAGCGCCTGATTGACAACTCTGCACTTTGCGGAACTCCCGTTATTCAGATAAATGCCATTCACGATCCTGTGCGAATGGAACCCTTTTACAAAGCAATTGTCGAGTGTGCTGATTATGCGGCAGAGAAAGGTGTGTTAATTACTTTGAAACCTCACGGACAGGTAGGGGCATTTTGTCTGGAGCAGGTTAAAAAGATAAATCACAAGAATGTTAAACTTTGGTACGATCCGGGTAATGTATTTCATGCTACATATGGCAAAACTAACCCACTGGATGATGCAGTAGGCCTGGGAGGTTATGTTGTAGGTATGGCAGTAAAAGACTTTCGTCTTCCAAGGGATGTAAATGTAACGCCCGGTACAGGTATGGTTGATTTTCCAAAGTTATTGGCAATACTTGGTGAGGAAGGTTTTACCAGCGGGTCATTGGTAGTTGAGCTGGTTTCCCAGGGAGACTATGCACATCTTACAGCTGAAGCCAGAAAAGCACGTGAATTCCTCGAATCAATAACAGCATAATTATTTTAACACCAATAAAAATTTAAATCAAGTGAAACGACCATGAATAATTTTTATTCACATAGAAGTAATATTATAATTTTCATGGGAGTTCCATCGAATACCTTTGAAAATTTACAATTATAATGAGATGAAAACAAATCGCAGGAATTTTATTAAAGCAGCCGGTATTGCAGGTACCGGTGTTGTGACAGGGGGTATGGCCTCCTGTGCTCAAAAAGAGACGCCTGCAGCAGAGATTAAGCCACAAATCTGGGATATCTCAGAAAATAAAGGCAGTCAGGTCTTTAACATGAGCGGCTATGCTGCCCCCAAGCTGGATGTTGTCCGTGTCGGATACATCGGAATCGGAGGCAGGGGTATGGCCGCAGTAAAAAGGATGGCATTACTTGAAGGGGTAGAGATTAAGGCATTGTCTGATTTGCTCCCTGAAAGGGTAAAGGAGGCTCAGGAGTACCTGAAAAAACGGGGTATGCCTGAACCTAAAGTTTATGCGGACGGGAGCCAGGAGTTATGGAAAGAGATGTGCGAGAAGGAGGACCTTGACCTTATCTATATTGCCACACCAAGGGATTTACACCCTTCTATGTGTGTTTATGCCATGGAAAGTGGTGCTCATGCAGCCACTGAGATTCCGGCTGCCAGGAAAATGGATGAATGCTGGCAGTTGGTTGAGACTTCTGAGAAGACAAAGAAGCACTGCAGCATGATCGAAAACTGTGTTTATGATTTTTGGGAATTGCTGATCCTGAATATGGTAAGACAGGGTTTCTTTGGGGAGATTGTTCATGTTGATGCCGCCTATATTGCAAATCAGATCAACACCAATCTCAGGAAGGATCTTGAATGGCGTACCAGGGAGTTCATTAACCGCGACGGGAATATTTATCCGACACACGGATTAGGCCCTGCATGCCAGGTGCTGAATATCAACCGTGGTGACAGGATGGATTTTATGGTATCTGTCTCTTCAGCTGATTTTACGATGGGTAAAGAGATTGAAAAGCGTGCACAGGAAGATGATTATTATAAACAATTCATTGGACAGTGGAAGCTTGGAAATGTAAATACATCAGTCATCAAGACGGTAAATGGCAAAACTATCAAATTACAGTATAATGTTGGTAATCCCCGTCCCGGTACACGCGTATTTTGGGTAGTTGGCACAGAAGGCATAGCCAAGAAGCAGCCATTTCCATCAAGAATATCAAAAGGCGGAGGCTGGGTAAGCGAAGAAGAGTTAACAGCGTTGCAGGAAAAGTATACACCTCCGATCATTAAGATCGTAGGGGATATGGCAAAAAAAGTAGGTGGCCATGGTGGAATGGACTTTTTGATGCAATGGCGATTGATCGATTGCCTGAGAAACGGACTGCCATTGGATATGGATTGTTATGATGCTGCAGCCTGGAGTTCTATCGTGCCGCTTAGTGAGTGGTGTGTTGCCAATAATTCTGTTCCGGTGAGGATACCTGACTTTACACGCGGTGGGTATAAAACAAATGCCCCGGTTGATGTTGAGATGGCCAGAGGTGGCGGAAATACAGGCATAAAGCAAATTATCAGATTTGATGATGATTACTTTTAGTATATAAATGTATAACAGGAGAACATTTATTAAACAGTTTGCTGCAGTTGGTGTACTGGGATGTATGCCAGCTGCAGTTTTTTCTGAGGGGGATTCGGATAGGTCTATACAGCTTTTAGTTCGTGGTGATGATTTAGGGAAAAATTTTGGCAGGACTTCAGGTATTATCAAGGCATATAAAGAAGGAATAATAACTTCAGCCAGTATAATGCCGACATCTGCTTACTTTGAAGAAGCAGCAAGGTTGTGCAAAGAAAATGCAAAACTGACAGTAGGAATTCATATTGCTGTACTAGACGGAACTCAGCGTCCTGTGCTCTCTCCGGATGAGGTCTCTTCTATTATTACACCATTGGGTTATTTTTATGATAATGCAGAACAGTTGGAACGAGCCAGTCCAAATACTGAAGAGATAGAAAAAGAGATCAGGGCACAGCTTGAAAAGGCCAGGAAAAGCGGAATTGATTTTTGTTATATGGAACCTCACAGAGGGGTGCCCGGATTTGTGAGGGATATGGTGATCAGAATTTGCAGGGAACAAAAACTATTGTTCGGTGATCCGGTAGATGGCTCTCTTTATGGGTTTACTCAAATAAAATTGATGCAGGAGAGCTGGCCAAACACAAAAATGCCTGATGGCCAGATTATATATTATGCTCCTCCTCCATTTGATTTACAAAAGCAACAATTTTTTTTCGATGCATTGAATAGCCTTAAACCGGGAAGATGGATGACAGCAGTGCATCCGGGAAT
>JAAYJR010000294.1 GCA_012522835.1 Bacteroidales bacterium | reverse complement strand
CTTTTGTTTCATCAATTGAGGACGAACGGCTTTCAGCCAATGAAATAATCCTGACCCGGTGGGCTGCGGATGATCTGGATGCCGATCCCGGTGATAAAGTACTGTTGAAATATTTTGAAATAGGGCCACTGCGGCAACTTACAGAAAAAGAAGCTGAATTCACAGTTAAAGAGGTGGTCCCCATGTCGGTTATTTGGGCTGATTCAACCCGAATGCCCTGGCTGCCCGGATTGTCTGATGCCGGGCATTGCCGTGAATGGGAAGCAGGAGTGCCCATCAATCTGGATGCTATACGTGATAAGGATGAGGATTACTGGAACAGGTGGAAGGGAGCTCCAAAAGCATATATATCACTTGATAAAGCACGGGAGATCTGGGAGAACCGATTTGGAATTTATACAGCGGTGCGGTTCTCTTCATCAGATTTTGATATCGAAAAATTTAATGCTGCTTTTGCGGAAAACATTCATCCGGGTGATTTGGGAATGGCCTTTGAAGCTGTTCGCGAACAGGGAATTTCTGCCTCGCAGAACGGAACTGATTTCAGCAGTCTTTTTTTGGGATTGAGTTTTTTTATACTGGCAGCATCAATAATACTTACTTCCCTGCTATTCAGACTGAACCTGGAAGCGCGCTCCGGTGAGGTTGGCATCCTTACTGCACTGGGATTTAAAGAGAACCAGGTGCGGGGAATTTTTATTTTGGAGGGCCTTGTTGTGGCAGCTGCAGGAGGTATCGCCGGACTGGCTCTGTCTTTTTTATTTACGCGTGGCGTATTTCATATTTTAAATACCCTCTGGTTTGAGATTGTCCGCACCAATGTATTGATGATCAAAATTGTCCCTTTTACATTGATGGCAGGTTTGGTGGTCAGCCTTGCTGTATCAATGGCAGCAATAGTTATTTCATTATTACGATATCAGAGGCGGAAAACTGCAGATCTTCAGAAACGGTCAGATGTTGAGATTAAAAAAATATGGAGACAGGCGCTAAATGGGTTAATGTGGCTGCTCATCGGAATTCCTTTGATAATATTTGTAATACAGCTTTTGATGCCACGGGAACTGAACCCGATGCTTTTTTTTATCTCCGGAGCATTGTTATTGTCAGGATTGCTACTTGTATACCGAAGAATAATTACAGATACCGGCTTGCAAAAATCCACAGGTATCAGTATGGATAAGCTTGCCCGCCTGAACCTTACAAGAAACAGAGGCAGATCATTGACAGTGGTAATATTATTTGCACTGGGAACATTTATAGTAGTATCTACCGGTTCTTATAAACTTGATCTGCTGGCAAATGCACAGGATAAGAGTAGTGGGACAGGCGGATTTCTATACTTTGCTGAAACTACTATGCCGGTATTGTATGATCTCAATTCTGTTGATAAAAGGGCAGAAGAAGGTATAAATGAAGATTTCAGGGCTGTTCAGTTCCGGAGAGTTGAAGGTGACGATGCAAGCTGTCTGAATCTTAACCGCATAGAACAACCGGCAATACTGGGCGTGAATCCGGATGATCTGTCAGGGCGGTTCTCATTTGCAACCCGCACGAAAGGAGTGGATGCAGATGATCTGTGGAAAGTACTCGATATGACCATGGAGGACGGATATGTACCGGCTATTGCGGATCAAACTGTTATTCAGTGGGGACTTGGCAAAAAAACAGGTGACCATTTGCTATATCAGAATGAAAACGGAGACACTCTCAGGTTAAAGCTTATTGCCGGGACTACACCGTCAGTATTTCAGGGTTATGTGATTATTTCAAATAAATATTTTTTAAAAAATTATCCATCGTCCAGTGGTTCCAACATTTTTTTGATAGAAGGTCAAACCGAAAGAGAAAAGCAAATTGGTGAAGAACTGGCTTCCGTCTATCGGGATTATGGCTGGGAGATGGAATCTACAGCAAGGAGACTGGTTGAATTTTATTCGGTTACAAATACCTATCTGAGCATTTTTCTGGCCCTGGGTGCATTAGGTATGATCATAGGGACGTTTGGACTTGCCGTCATTCTGGCACGAACAATTATGGAACGGAAACGTGAAATTGCATTGATGCAGGCTTTAGGGTTCAGGACAAATCAGCTTTTCCGTCTGTTATTAATTGAAAATCTTCTTTTGCTGGGAGCAGGTGTATTAACCGGATTCATAACAGCTGTTGCAGCCACGCTCCCCGCTTTTCTGTCGGCAAACACCGATGCCTCTCTTGGTACGGTTACATTAGTTGTTGCGTTAATTCTTATAAACGGGTTTTGTTGGATTGCCTGGTTGAGCTGGTATTATTTACGCAACAGAAAATTAATTACCGGTTTAAGTGTGGATTGAACAGTAAAATTATACTGACAACCAGTTATTTCTTTGATTCATACACGGTCTTACCTGCCACAATAGTTTTTTTCAGGTCAAACTGATAATCATTCATGGTAAAGAGTATGAGGTCAGCTCTTAATCCCGGTTTAATTTCTCCCCTGTCATTTAATCCGTAAAGCCGGGCGGCATTTGTACTGGTCATCTGAATTACAGTTGCAAGATCGCAGCCGGTGACTTTCATAACATGACCGATCATCTGTGGTTGTAATTTTCCTGAGCCGCTTAGTACATTCTGCTTAGGATACACCACAACGCCTTCAGCTTTTAATTCCAGGGTATCACCTATTGCATTAAGGTAGTAACCAGGGGTAAGCCCTCCCAGCGGACTTACATCGGAGGTAATAATTACTTTGTCCGGTCCCTTGGTTTTATAAAATACTTTTATCTGTTCAGGCTGAAGGTGGTAACCGTCACATATAATACTTGCAGTTAATCTGTCTTCAGCAAGCTGGGGCCAGAGGGGATTAATATGGCGGTTGATGGTATTGGCCATGCCATTTCCAAGGTGTGTGGATATTGCTGCACCTTTGTCAGCTGCTTCTGTAATTTGGGCTGCTGAACCGTTATGGTGGCCTAATCCGACGACTATCCCCAATTCCCTGCATTTGTCTATAAATTCCATTGCTCCCCTGGTCTCCGGGGCCAGAGTGACCTGGAGGATATTTTTTTCTGAGGCATTATAAAGCTCCATGAACTCATTCCAGTCTGGTTCCCGGACATGAATTAACGGATGAGCGCCCCTGTACCCGTCTGTGGGAGAGATATATGGCCCTTCAAGATGAAATCCGGGTATTGATCCAAGTGTTTCAGGATCAGCTTTGGCCTGCGCAAGCAATTTGAAATTTTTCAGGAATATTTGGTGATCATTAGTTGTAAGCGTAGGCATATAACTTGTTACACCAGCTTCCCAGAATGCTTTTGTAATGGTATGAATTCCTTCAAGGGTTAAATCCCTTCCAATATTGACAAATGAATATCCTTTGTATCCGTTTACCTGGTTATCTATTAATCCGGGAGCAATGATAACTCCATCAGAATCGCCTGATAGTTTAGTTGTTTTCTTTATTTTTTCAATCTTGCCATCTTTAATGTAAATGGTCACCGGTGAGTTGTCAAGATAGAGGCGTCCCTCCACCATGAGGTCGTACGAAATGTTATCTTTGCAACCTGTTAAAAGGCCTGAGGTGATAAAAAATACAATACCAGTTAAAGTTGTCAGAATCAGTTTTTTTGTAGTTATTCCTGTCATTTCTCCTGATTTTAATTTCTATTTTATTATGGTGTTAAACAGTAATTTGAATGTTCCGTCTGTCTGGTCCCTGTTTTGAGCCCGGAATCCGATGAGCACAATTTCCCCTTTACCGTATGATGCTGCAAGCATAGCTGATTTACCGGTTATTTTTTCTTCTCCAATCAACCAACCACTTTTTAGCAGGTTTTTGTCTTTATATCTCACTATAGTGGTGTAGTTGTCGTTAAACCTGCCAGGGGTTACGGCAAAGGCGGGACTGTAAATATTGAGTATAAGTCCTTCGTCAGGCATACCATAAGCCAAAGGGTGCGAATTATCAAATTCTGCTTTAAGGGTTGATCCCGGACAGAAGTGTTCTGTTGAGCTTAGTCCTTTGGTTACATTCCTGATATTAAGATCAAAAGATTCAACTGCAAATTCATAAGAATTGCCTAAAACTGTCAGTGTACCTCCCTGGTTGACAAACTCTTTAAGCGCCTCAACTCCTTCCTTTCCAATTCCGCTTCTGTATTTTTCGGGATAATCTTCAGGCTTGATGCTTTTTATATTTTCATAATTTCCGGTTATATGTTCTTTCGAATCATCCGGTAATATAATAACATCATATTTACTGATCAGGTTTCCTTCTTTAATTTCTTCACTTCTGAGTGTTTGATAACTGAAATCAAAATTTTCAAAACATAGCCTGGTCCACCCCTCATCCATATTGCCGCCATAATACCTCTGGAATAATCCTATTCTGCCTCGTTTGACCTCATGAGATTTATTTTTATCAAACTGCTGTAGCGGATAAAAATCAACACCGGTCATTCCGGCAATTTCGGATATTTTACCTTCAGCTCCCCGCTCAATGATGAAGTCGCCTTTATTCAGTTCTTCATTATCCGAGTCATATCTTTTAACCGAAAGACCCTCATTAAGCAACATATTGACAGCTTTGAATGCTGCATTTTGTCTTCCGTCGAACCAGTAGCCGGCATTACCTTTTTTTACATTTCCTTCAATTTTATCCTGCTCCGTTAAAAATGTGAAATTGCCCTTTGGAGAGGTTGTTAACTCTTCAGTATATACACCCATGAACTCTGACATGGTGTGGGTTGCCAGGTCGTAAGGCCTTAATGGCGCCCCATTATTATTTCTTGTCCAGTAATTATCAGAATAATGCGTTTCGGTAAGAAGGTTTTTTATCAATCCCATTTTTGGCTGTGACAAGGGTATAATATAGGAGCCTTCGGAGAACTTTTTTCTCTCTGCATTAAAGGCATTATCTGCTTTGTAGATTTTTATCCCTGATTGCAAAAGGGTATTAACCATTTTAACAGAGGTCAGTTTATCATGCTGTTCTGCAGGTATTACCAATGCTTTGACCTTATCGTCCCTGCCTCGGCTGATTTGATTATCTGCTTTTATAAATGCTGTTTTCAGTACCGTCCTTTTATTTTTTGCAGCCAGATCGAGTAAAGACCATGCTGAGGATTTCTGTTGTTCCACAATGTCGCGCAATCTCCACCATCCTCCCGGCCAGGGATTGGGGAATGTTGACTGCGCTTCATATTCAGGGAACATTCTGGTGTTTGCAGTAAGCTGTTCGGGGTGGATAAATACAGGTGAAGCATAATTGACAGTGGCCGATTCTGTCAGCATGCCGGCAATATTGTGAAAGATAGTGATCCAGTGCCAGCCGAAATGGCCCCATCCGCTGAACTGAGCTGCATTGAGGACTCCCTCAAATCCTTCCTCCTCCAGCTTATAGGCAATATGGGCACCATACCAGCTCAATTCCCGCCAGACAATAGGATCTGCATACGGACGTATAGGATCACAGTAAGGTGGAACATAAAAACGGGCGCCATAAGAACCCATATGATGGTGGTCTATATAAGCCTGTGGTTGCCAGTCTTTATACATCAGCTTTGCTGTGTGCCTGGATTCGATCAGATTAAAATAATCCCCGTCGCGGTTATTGTCATGACCGCAATATTTATGGTACAGCCAGGGCATACCTATGCCTTCGTATTCAGTGCCCAGTGTTTCATTATACCAGTCAGTTATCATAACCTGTCCGTCGGGATTAAAACAGGGTATCATAAAAAACAGGACATTATCCAGAATATGCCGGCACTCCTCGTCATTACGTGTCAGCAGGTCGTATGTCAACTCAGTGCTCATCTGGGTACCACCCACCTCGCTGGCATGAAGGCTCATTGACTGCGTTACAACTGCCCTGCCCTCTTCAATAAATAGAGAAAGGGAGTCAGCCGGCAGGTTTTCCGGATCATTGATCTTTTTGTTTATATATTGCAAACGGTCAAGATTACCGAGGTTTTCAGGTGAAGATATTATTAATGCCAGGAAAGGGTGGCCTTCGGAAGAGGTTCCCAGGTTTAATACTTTTATTTTATCAGATTGTTTTTCCAGCAGATAAAAATATTCTGTGATCTTATCCCATCTTGCAAGTTTATAATCTTCCCCCATACGGAATCCGAAATATTCTTCAGGAGAGGTTATTTTTTTCTGTCCATATGCATTAAAAGGATTAAATGCAAATAAAATCAGGGCAAGTAAAAAAAGACCGGTAAATATAGATCTGAAGGGTACAGTTATCAGTCTAATATCATTTTGTTTGTAAATAAGAGGGATACACAATTTTGACAATATTTTATTCATGCTGTTCTATTGTATTGGTTATTTGAGCTGACTTATTTTTATGGCAGTTAGAGTTTACATCTGAAATCTTTAAAAATTTATTAAAATAAAGGATAATTTTTTTAATTTTAACTAAAATAACCAAAAACCAGGAATAATGTCATTTGAATTACCAAAATTACCTTATCAAAAGAGTGCGCTGGAGCCTTACATCAGTGAAAAGACAATTGAATTTCATTATGGGAAGCATCATCAGGCATATGTCAACAACCTTAATAATCTGACCAAGGGAAGTCCGTTTGAAAATTCTGATCTTGAGGAGATCATAAAAAAAGCTGACGGAGGTATTTTTAATAACGGTGCCCAGGTCTGGAACCATACTTTTTATTTCGGACAGTTCAGCAAAGATGGCTGCAAAGAGCCCATGGATCAATTGAAAGAAGCCATTGAGAGCAGTTTCGGTTCATTTGATAAATTCGTCGAAGAGTTTTCGAAGGCTGCAGCAACACTGTTTGGGTCCGGATGGGCATGGCTGGTCAGGAATGACGACGGCAGTCTGGCTATAGTGCAGACCGGCAATGCAGGCAATCCGTTAAGAGATGGACAAAAACCTTTGCTGACATGTGATGTCTGGGAGCATGCCTATTATCTTGATAAACAAAATGCCCGTCCGAAATACATTGAAGATTTCTGGAAAATAGTTGACTGGAAAGTTATTTCAAAAAGATTTTCTGAAATTTAAATAAACCAGTTTATCAACTGCTCCAGTAATTCCTGTTTGCCACTGATCATCGCGGGTTCACCTATTTCTCCGGCAATTTTGCAGAGATCTTCGAGTGTCAGTCGGCCGGATTCAAAGTCTTTTCCTTTACCACTGTCAAATGAGGAGTATCTTTTTGACCTTAATTCAGGATAGACAGAATTGTTCAGGATTTTATCCGCCACGATCAGGGCGCGGGCAAATACGTCCATGCCCGAGATGTGTGCTATAAACAGATCTTCGGGATCGGTTGAATTTCTTCTTGTTTTTGCATCGAAGTTAATACCTCCGCCGGTAAAACCTCCGGCCTGGAGTATCTCAAGCATTGCTTCTGTAACTTCATAGATATTAGTTGGGAATTCATCAGTATCCCAGCCGTTTTGATAATCCCCTTTATTTGCATCTATTGATCCAAAAAGTCCGGCATCAGCTGCCATTCTCAGGTCATGGGCAAAAGTATGTCCTGCAAGGGTAGCGTGGTTAACTTCAATATTTATTCTGAAATCTTTATCCAGTCTGAAATGTCTTAAGAAGCCAATTACAGTCTGTGCATCATAGTCATATTGGTGTTTGGAAGGTTCCATAGGTTTGGGCTCTATAAGGAAGTAATTGTTAAACCCTTGTTTACGACCGTAGTCCCTGGCCATTCCAAGGAATTGTGCAAGATGTTCTGTCTCCCTTTTGGTGTCGGTATTATGGAGCGACATATATCCCTCCCGGCCACCCCAGAAAAGGTAATGGTTTCCTTCTAGGGCAATAGTTGCATCAATTGCATTTTTTACCTGCACTGCAGCATTTGAAACAACCTGAAAGTCGGGGTTGGTAGCTGCTCCGTTCATATATCTGGGATTTGAGAAGAGATTTGCTGTTCCCCAAAGCAGTTTTATTCCAGAAGCATCCTGCTTTTGTTTAGCGTCAGCAACAATTTTTTCCAGTCTTTTCTCTATTTCGAATACTGAACCGTTACCAACAAGGTCCACATCATGAAAGCAATAAAAGGGGATTGTCATTTTTGTTATAAATTCAAATGCTGCATCTAACCTTTCCCGGGCTGCATCTAATTGATTTTTACTCACTGCCCAGGGATAAATATGTGTACCGGGACCAAAAGGATCTTCACCTGTTCCGCAGAATGAATGCCAGTATGCCACTGCATACCTTAAATGCTCCTTCATGGTTTTACCTGCTATTATTTTGCCCTCATCATACCATTTAAATGCCAAAGGGTTAACCGACCCGGGACCTTCATATTTAATCTGGTTTATCCCCGGGAAATACTCTTTATTTCCTGTCAATACTTCCATTGTTGTATAGTTTTAGATTTGTTTTCCAATTTGAATATGCTTTAAGGTACTCTTCATTTTGTGTATAGTCAGGTTCTATTGTCTTCATTTTTTTAAGGTTCGAAAAGGCCTCTTCCGGTGAAGCATAGTGGCCACATCCGATACCTGCTCCCAGGGCAGCCCCGGCAGCCCCGTCAGTATTATAGAGTTCTATTATAGCTCCTGAAATTCCTGCAAGGGTGTTGCAAAACACAGGACTAAGAAACATATTGCTCATACCTGCCCTTATGACTGACGGACTGATACCTGTTTTTTTCATAATATCCATTCCGTACTTAAAGGAAAAAACTATTCCTTCGTGGGCAGCTCTTATCAGGTGTCCCTTACTATGAATGTTAAAATTGATTCCTGCGAATACAGCCCCCGGGTCGCTGTTGTTCAGAATTCTTTCAGCCCCGTTACCGAAAGGCAATACCGATAGTCCTTCCGATCCCGCCGGGACTGATCCGGCCAGCATATTCATCTCATCATAAGTCAGTTTGTCAGATATAATCCTCCTCAGCCAGGCATTCAGGATGCCTGTGCCGTTAATACACAACAATACCCCCAGTCTTGGATTTTCAGGGTTGTGGTTAACATGGGCAAAGGTGTTCACTCTGGACTGAGGATCATACCTGACCTCTTTACTTACACCATATACTACACCTGAGGTGCCTGCTGTGGCAGCTATCTCTCCGGGATTCAGGACATTAAGGGAGAATGCGTTATTTGGCTGGTCTCCTGCCCGGTAACTGATTTTTGTATGAGGTTTCAGGTTCAGTTCGGCTGCAGCTTTTGCTGTTAACTCTCCCTGAACCGAAAAGGTTGGAACTATTTCAGGAATGATACCGGCAGGAAAACCGAAATAGTCAAATATTATTCCCGCAGGACAGTTATTTTTGAAATCCCACATTATTCCTTCTGACAGGCCACTTGCAGTAGTTTTAGTCTCACCGGTCAGCTTTAGGGCAATAAAATCACCTGGAAGCATCACTTTATCAATTTTGTCGAAATTGTGCGGTTCGTTATCTTTTACCCATTTTAATTTGGATGCAGTAAAGTTTCCGGGGGAATTGAGCAGGGTTTCAAGGCATTTTTCTTTTCCAATATTTTCAAATGCTTTATTACCTATGTTGGTTGCCCTGCTGTCGCACCAGATAACAGCCGGCCTTATCACACTCTTATTTATGTCGGTAATTACCAGTCCATGCATCTGATAGGAAATACCAATTGCGATAATACTATCTTTATTAACAGTAGTTTTTTGCAGAAGGCCGGCCAGTGCATATTTGAGGTTTTCCCACCACATTTCCGGTTCCTGCTCAGCCCAGCCGGGATGGGGGGCTGTTATAGCCATCTCCTTCTCAGGGTAAAAAAAGGTCCCCTCACATACGCCATTGTCGGCATTTATAAGAGATACTTTTATTGAAGAGCTTCCTATATCGAATCCTAAAAGATACATTTTTCTTTAGTTTGTTTAAAAATAGGGAATATTTTTCAATAATTAAATTGATTGTTTACTTTTGAAATGGACAAAAACAAAGTTATTATGATTCGTGATATTATAATAAAGAACCGTAGTTACAGGAAGTTTGACCCTTCAGTACAAATCACCCGGGAGCATATAATCAATTGGATTGAACTAGCGCGGTTTTCTGCCAGCGGCAGGAATATGCAACCATTGAAGTACGTCTACTCTACCGACAAACAATTGAATAAAAAAATATTTCCGAACCTTGGCTGGGCCGGATACCTAAAAGACTGGGATGGCCCCGGAGAAGGGGAGAGGCCTGCAGCATATATTGCAGTTTTACTTGACAGGTCACTTGCATCCGAAAGTTATTGCGATGATGGTATTGCCATGCAGAGTATTTTGCTTGGCGCTGTGGAAGAAGGCTTTGGGGGATGTATCGTAGGGACTGTCGATAAAAAGAGAGTTGCTGAACTCTTAGGTCTGCCTGACAATATGGAAATATTGTGGATGATTGCACTGGGCAAACCGGCTGAAAAAGTTGTTTTAGAGACCGCAAAAAAGGGAGATATAAAATACTGGCGTGATAAGGAAGAGATACATCATGTTCCAAAACGTCCCCTTGATGAACTCGTCTATAAAGGATTTTAACGGGAATCCGTTTTTTATGTCTGAACCCGAAAGTATAACTTTTTGAAATTTAATAGTATAAAAAAAGTGTCAGTTTGGGCTGCTGCATTGAATTGAATAAATTATATTTGTCGGCATTAATTGGCATTAAATTGAAGTTAAAAATTGTTTAATAATGAAGTCAACCTCTTTAATTGTTGGTATAGTTTCCTTAGTTGCAGTTGCGGTGTTATATATTTTACATTTCACCGGTTCAGGGAAAAGTGTTGAAGAGATAAGCGAAGATTTGAAAAACAGATCTTCCGAAGATGCGGAATCTCTAAAAATTGCTTATGTAAAGGCAGATTCAGTGATATTAAACTATGACCTTGCCCAGGACTTACACGACCAGTTTACTAAAAGCCAGGAGGCATACAATACAGAGTATGGCAGTAAGCGTCAGTCTTTTGAAAAGGAAGCTGCAGCTTTCCAGGAAAAACTTCAAAGAGGCGGCTTTCTGACTGAACAGAGGGCTATTCAGGAACGTGACCGTTTGGTGGGAAGAGAACAGGAGATTGTTAAACTGGATCAGGAACTTTCCGGAAAACTTGCTGAAATGCAGCAGGCTAATAATCAGCAAATCCTTGATAGTTTGCTCAACTATTTAAAAGAATACAATAAAGTTAAAGGATACGACTATATATTTAACGGGGCTGAAGTATTAATTGGTGACGAAGCCCATAATATTACTCAGGAGGTCTTACAGGCATTAAACGTCAGATACTCACAAAATGCCACGCAGAAATAAACCCAGCAAAACTGGATTGCATGTTTGCAAACCGCTATTTGCAGAAAAGCCATAATTCTGAATGGATTGAAAATCCCCCTGATCCTGATACAGGGATAATCGTCGTGATACCCTGCTACAGGGAACCGGAAATTATTAAAACACTTGAATCGCTCAGGTTATGTGATCTCCCTTCATTTACAACGGAGGTTATTGTATTGATCAACCATTCGGTCTCCTCAAATGAAGAAGTCATTATTTTTAATCATAACACAGCTTCAGAACTCAGTTACTGGATCAGGCAAAATAATGTCCGGAACCTGCGATTTTTTGCAGAGGGCCCTGTTGAGTTCCCATCAAAGTGGGCTGGTGCCGGATTGGCACGTAAGCGGGGTATGGATAATGCTGTCAGGCGCTTTAACCTGTTAAACAGGCCGGAAGGAATTATCCTTTCTCTTGATGCTGACACTGTCGTTGATAAAAATTATCTGACTTCAGTCTATGAACATTTTGTTCTGCATCCGTCAGATCCCGGGGCAGTAATATCATTTAAGCATCAGACTGAAGGACTGAAGGGCAGGCATTTACAGGGTATTTTGCTGTATGAGAAATATATCAGTTATTACAGAAATGCTCTTCTTTATACAGGTTATCCATATCCGATTTTTACTGTCGGGTCCGCATTTGCAGTTAGAGCTGATGCTTATATTAAAAGAGGTGGCATGAACAGGAGGCAGGCGGGCGAGGATTTTTATTTTTTGCAGAACCTGGTTCAACTGGGAAATGTAGGAGAAATATCCTCGACCACGGTACATCCTTCTGCCAGGCTATCTGACCGGGTGCCGTTTGGTACGGGACCGATACTTAGTAAATGGATGTGCAGAGAGGAGGATCTTACTAAAACATATAACTTCATGGCTTTCATGGACCTGAGGGCATTTTTTATGATCAGAAAGGATCTTTTCCGGATATCTGAGGCACAATATTATAAGAATATCAGCTACTTACCCGAACCCATACAGGATTTTTTATTAAGGGATATTTTTCTGAAAGAGTTAGATGACCTCAACAGAAATTGTTCATCTTTAAAAACCTTTAACAGCCGTTTTTTTCAAAAGTTTAATGCATTTAAAATTTTAAAGTACCTTAATTACGTGCATAATAATTACTATGAAAAAGAAGGGCTTGAAGCTCAAATTGGCATGTTAGAGTCTAATTTACAGTAAGTTTTCTAATCTCCTTAGCTACCTGTATCACAGGGCGGCGCTCTATTTTTAAATTATCAGCCAGTGAGTCAGGCATTCTTCTGTAATTTAGTTTTGCCTGCAGGTAAACAAACTCCTCTATTTGATCCGGAATTATAAAACGGTATTTTTCAGTCCTTACTTTTAATGGTTCAAGCCTGTTCTCGATCTCTTTAGTGCATAACCATTGTGCATAAGTAAATTCCCCTTCACTGTCCAGGAATGCGCTGTGGTATTGTAATACTCCCCAATTTTTGGACCACTGGTTAAGTTGAAAATAAAAAGTTAAATTTACCAGTGTTATGAAAAAAAGTAGAAGAAAATTTAGTGCAGCTTTTAAAGCGCAAGTAGCCATAGCG
>JAAYJR010000598.1 GCA_012522835.1 Bacteroidales bacterium | reverse complement strand
ATCTCCGGGTTTTATTATGGTGCATTCTCCCTTTACATTAATAAAATAGATATTACCCCCCGCATAAACAGGTGAAGAATTAAAATTACCACTTAATTTCTCCTTCCAGACAGGCTTGCCCGTCTGAATATCCAGACAGGTAACCATACCCCGGTCATGTACCATATACATCCTGTTGTCAACTATAACCGGTGTAGGGATTTGTGGCACTTCATCCTCATAAATCCATTTAACATGCGTATCCGTAACATCCCCCTCCCCTGAAGGGTCAATGGCATACTGACGGGTAAATGACGGCTTGTTCTCCAAAAATATCCATCCGGAATTTACATATACAATCCCGTTGTGGTACAAAGGCATACTGACAGTGGAATCATAACCATACTCAACTGTCCAGACAACCTCCCCTGTATAAACATCATGAGCAAAGCACATAAAAGCGGAATTGCTGATCATAAGATCCCTCCCGTTAACTTCAATAATAATTGGTGTCTGATAGGATTTCCTGTAGACCGGCTGAATGGGATCATAAATTTCCGGAGGACGCACACTTTTCCATATCAACTCACCGGTGCGCTTATTAAGCGATACAACATACGGATCTTTGGTGCCCTCAAGGTGAAGTATAAGCATATCTTTATAAATAACCGGAGAAGATGCCGGCCCCTGCATATGTTCACAGGGCAGGTCATCCCTCTTCCAGACTACCTCATAAGTCCTCGTGTTGATACAGGCAGTCCCGAATGATCCGAAATGCACATATACATATCCCTTCTCAATACAGGGTGTCGGGGTGGCATAAGAATTTGTACTATGAATTCGCTGGGGGTCCTCACTGGTGAAAATTGTTTTTTCGTCGAGAAGCTTACCCGTTTCAAAATCGAAACAAAAAGTATAGAACTCCTTTCCATCTCTGGCAGCTGAAGTGAGCCAGATCTGATCTTCATAAACAACCGGAGAAGACCACCCCAATCCTTTTACAGGTACTTTCCAATCTATATTGCTGCTTTCACCCCAATTAAGAGGGGCATTCTTAACCAGGGCATGTCCGTTAAGGCCGGAACCCCTGAAATGAGTCCAGTTCTGGTTCTGATTAGTACAACCCCACACAAAAATGTAAATAAACGTTATTGAAAATATATATAAACGATATCGCATATTTTGATAATTTTAGATGCTGAAAATATAAAAAAGAAACATATAAAATAATTTAAAAATAGGATTTATTTTGTTTGGAACATACATCAACTGGTAATTTAAAAGCCATTAGGTTTGTAACCTTATTATGAAGTAAGATTTTGATTGACCATTGGTATGTTAACAAACCTGATATATGACATCTCAAATTTTTATCTAATATTATAATAATTTGAATAATTTAAAACTTTCATACTCAGTTATTTTCCTGATCATATTTTATTTTGTCGGTATTGCAGGATTCATGATACCTGCCACCAATAGCTTGTTCAAAAACCTCATACCTCTGGCTATTTTGTTGAGTGCAGTATTGCTGATACTTTTTCATAAACCAGGCTTCACTATTACATCCATTATTGTCTTCATTGTTATCGCTGTTCTCTCTTTTTTTGTTGAAGCGCTTGGTGTAAAAACAGGAAATATATTCGGACAATACACATATGGAAATACCCTCGGCCCCAAACTGGCTGATACTCCGTTGCTGATTGGCATCAACTGGTTGATGCTGATCTATTGTACAAAAGTCATTACTGATAGTATCACCGTAAAAAAAACAATTAGAATTATTGCACCTCCGTTATTAATGGTGATATACGATTTGGTGCTGGAAAAGGCTGCACCTGTTTTGGGGATGTGGTCATGGGCCGGAGGGGAAATACCTCAAAAAAATTATATAGCCTGGTTCTGTTTTTCCCTTTTATTTATATTACTGATAAGATTTTTTAAACTCTCATTTTCCAATAAACTGGCACCGTATGTTTTAATTACTCAGTTTATTTTTTTTATAATTATTGTAACCTATTTTAAACTGATCATAAATGATTAAAGCCACGCACCATTTTTTCCTTTACCCGTTTTTTGAATGGTATGGGCAATTTTTAATGAAATTGCATTTCAGTAATATCAGAATTACAGGCAATTTCACAAGAGGAGATCTTCCTGTATTAGTTATTTCTAACCATTTCAGCTGGTGGGACGGATTCTTTATATCTACTCTTAACCGAACAACATTTCATAAAAAATTTCATGTGATGATGCTGGAGGAACAGCTGCTAAAACATTGGTACTTCAGACATACGGGGGGATACTCAATAAAAACAAACTCAAAGAGTTGTATTGAATCGCTGAGGTATACAACTGAATTGTTGAAAAAACCAGAAAACATGATAACCTTCTTCCCTCAGGGGAGGTTTGAATCGGTTTACACACAACCTCTTAACTTCCGGAAAGGAATAGAATGGGTACTGAAACACCTGAACAATGACATTCAGGTAATATTTACCGCAAATTTGGTAGAATACTTTAGTTCAGCAAAACCTGAATTATATATTTATTTTAAGGAGTATGCCTATCAAAACAAAGACATCACGGCACTTCAACAAGATTACAATCATTTTTACAAAGAAAGTTACCTCGATAAACTAACTCAGGAATATCAATGATTTATCTGGCTTATTTTACTATGTTTTTTTTCAGTTTACGGTTTTTAGTATCAACTGTAAATATCCTTTTCATACCCGTATTGAAAAACCGGAAAACAGGACATAAACCCCTGGTGTCTGTTTTGATACCTGCCCGTAATGAAGAATATAACATTCCATATATTCTGGATGACATTATAAACCAGGACTATACAAATATAGAAGTTATTATTTTCAATGACCTTTCGACTGACAAAACTGCACAATTAATTTCACACTATACTAAAACAGACAACAGGGTTAAACTTATCAATTCTGAAGGTCTCCCTGAAGGATGGACCGGTAAAAACTATGGATGTTACCGGCTTTCACAAAAGGCATCAGGTAACTACCTGCTATTTCTGGATGCAGATGTGAGAGTCGGGACCGGTTTGATAGAGAGTGCACTTGCTCAAATACAAAAACATCAGTTGAAATTACTTTCAATATTTCCCAAACAGGAAATGTTAACCTTAGGTGAAAAAATTACAGTCCCTATAATGAACACTATACTGCTGTCTTTACTTCCGATGATACTTACCAGGGAAAGCCATCATCCATCACTTGCAGCAGCAAACGGACAGTTTATGATGTTCGAAAGAAATTCTTATATGAACATACAACCGCATGAACAACTTAAGCAAAATAAGGTAGAAGATATCCTGACTGCAAGATTATTTAAAAAAGAAGGACTTAAAATTCAATGCATGACAGGAAATGATTCCATAAGGTGCAGGATGTACCAGGGAGCAGGAGAAGCAATCCGCGGTTTTTCAAAAAATATTGCCGAATTTTTCGGAGGCAGCCACATTATAGCATTGCTATACTGGCTGACAGGTAGTCTGGGGATCTTCGCTGTGATCTTTTATCTTCCTTTAATCTTTACGTTAATAACAATTGCACTTATCACGGGAATTACTATCTTCATGTCATGGGCAAGCCTTCAGCCGTCAATGCAGAATATCATCCTGTCAATTCCTCAACAGTTCGCGACAGGAGCTATACTTTTTCAATCAATGAGAAATAAATTATTAAAACGAACCAGATGGAAAGGAAGGAATATTATCTGATTATACTACTAATATTCAGTAATTTAATATTAGCTGCACAAACACAATACCGCCAAATTATATACAAATCTTATATCTCAGGTAATATGGGAAACTGGGAAAAGGTGCTTTCAGAGATGGAATCACAAAAATACAATAGCCCTGAATTTCTGCTTGAATTGATCAACTATCAATATGGTTATGTTGGCTGGTGCATTGGCAAGAAAAAAACCAAAGCGGCTGAACTTTACATTAGAAAGCTTGAATCAAATCTGGATTATTTGAATTCAGTAACTGGTGAATCTTCCGAATTTCATGCTTATAAAGCTGCATTATATGGATTTAAACTGGGACTTAATATCTGGAAAGCACCTGTATTGGGGAAAAAAAGTATGACTCATGCTACGTTGGCAATGGAGAAAGACAGTATGAATATACATGCTAACCTGGAAATGGGAAATATATGGAATTATATGCCTGAAATATTTGGTGGTTCTAAACTTAAGGCTCTTTACTATTACTCAAAAGCTATTAAGATTATTGAAAAAACAGAATTGAACAAAAAATATAACTGGACTTATCTTAACCTGTTGGCTTTAGCCGGACAAGCTGCTGACAAACAGGGTAATAAACAAAAAGCTATTGGCTATTATGAAAAAGCCCTTGAAACGGAACCCGGTTTTCTTTGGGTTAAAAACGAATTATTGCCACCTTTAAAAACTGATCAATAAAATGACATTATGCAAAAAAAAGTATTAATCGTTGGTGCCGGGTTAGCAGGACTGGCAGCGGCACTAAGATTGTCAGCACGGGGATATCAGGTCGAAATTGTTGAAAAAAACAATCAGGCGGGGGGACGGCTGAATCAATTAATTTCCAAAGGTTTCACTTTCGACACAGGGCCCAGTTTTTTCAGTATGTCTTATGAATTTGACGAATTTATTAAAGATGCAGGTATCACTATGCCTTTTAAATTTATTGAACTGGATCCTCTTTATACCGTCAATTTTTCATCAAAAGGTAAAACATACACAATGTATAAAGACCTGTCGAAACTAGAGCAGGAGTTCAGGGATGTGGAACCAGACCTCAAAAAAAAGATTACCGCTTACCTTAACACCGGGAAAAAAATATTCGATGGAACAGTAGACCTCGTTGTACGCAGAAATTATAATTCCCTGATACACTACTTTTTTACACTAATGCAGGCACCACCCCAGCTACTTCCTGTACTTTTCCGCAACTTCTGGCAACAGGTATGCAGATATTTTAATTCTGACGAAATCAGACAGATACTCTCACTGGTAGCATTTTTTGTGGGACGGACTCCATTTGACACCCCTGCAGTATATTCCCTGCTATCTTATACTGAATTTATTCATAATGGCTACTTTAATGTTCAGGGCGGAATGTATAAAATTGTTGAAGGCTTGTGTAATGAATTACAAAAACAAAATATAAAAATACATTATAATACAGAAATAGTTGGATTTAAAGGTGCAGGCGATTCCCTTCAGCAACTATATGATGCAAATGGCAATACCATGGATGCAGATATTTTTCTGGTCACTGCCGATGCAGCGTGGTTCAGGGGAAAAATACTTAAGCGGCCCGGATTTTCTGAAGAGAGACTTGACAAGCTGAAATGGACAATGGGCACCCTTACATTCTACATTGGGATTAACACAAAATTACCTGACATCCAACATCACAATTATTATCTGGGCAGTAATTACAGGGAGTATGCAGATAAAGTGTTTACCAATCCGGGAACTTTAGAGAAACCCTATTATTACGTTAATGTACTTTCGGGCAGTAATCCTGATTGCGCACCGGAAGGTTGTGAGAGCCTCTTTTTTGTTTGTCCGGTGCCTGATTTAAGGTTCAAACCTGATTGGGACGACAGGGAGGAGATTGTGAACAGTATCATAAAAGATTTTAGTGAACGTATAAATTTGGATATAAGCAGCAAAATAATTACCAGGACAATTTACACACCCCTGGAATGGCGCGATCAGTATAATCTTCATAGAGGAAGTGCCCTGGGACTGGCACATGATATGAATCAAATTGGCGGATTCAGGCCAAAAAATTATGACGAAAAATTCAAAAACCTCTTTTATGCCGGAGCCTCAACAATTCCCGGAACCGGATTGCCAATGGTTGTAATTAGCTCTAAATTAGCCGTTAACAGAATTGAAAAATATGAAGCAACTTTATGATGATAATGCTTTTGATTGTAGCAGGATAACTGCAAAAAACTACAGCACCTCATTCTCTTTTGGGATAAGATTATTCAAAAAAAAATATCGCCCTGCAATATATGCCATATACGGATTTGTCCGTTTTGCCGATGAAATAGTTGATACATTCAATAATTTAGATCAGAAGAAGACTCTTGATAAGCTTAAATCAGACACAATGGAAGCCATCAGGTCGGGGTTTAGTACAAACCCGATTCTTCACAGTTTTCAAAAGACAGTCAGAGATTTTCAGATTGATGAGATATATATAACATCATTTCTGAATAGCATGGAAATGGACCTCACTAAAAAAAGATATTCAGAAACTGAAATAAAAGAATACATATACGGATCAGCAGAGGTAGTGGGTTTGATGTGCCTGAAGGTCTTCTACAAAGGCCGTCCGGATGAATTTAATGAACTTATATATCCTGCACGCAAACTGGGAGAAGCTTTTCAAAAAATAAATTTCCTCAGGGATATCCGTTCCGATTATCTGAGTAACGGAAGATCTTATTTCCCCGGAGTTGATTTTGATAATTTCACAGTTGAACAAAAACAAAAAACAGAAAATAATATTGCCGACGATTTCTCAGAAGCCTGTAAAGGAATATCAAAATTGAACAGTGATGTAAAACTCGGGGTTTACCTGGCTTATTGCTACTACCTGCAACTTCTGAAAAAGATACGAAGAACCTCACCCGGGCAATTATTGAATCAGAGATATCGTGTATCTAACCTGACTAAATTTTTTATACTTATCAAAGCCTGGCTATATTATAAGCTTGGAATCATATAAAATTTTATAGACCTGCCTGCTCTTTCAACCATGCCGGGCGGTTTGTGGTAATACCTTTTACGCCTATACTGATAAGCCGCTTAGCTTCCATCGGATCATCTATTGTCCAGGCAAGTACTTCCAGATCTTTTTTTGAAGCTGATCTTACAATTTTCTTATCTATTACAGAGTAATGCAGATTAATACCGGTAAGGCTATGCTTAGCTGACTCTTTGATCTTCTTTTTAAGAATAGATTTATCCGAACTCAGCCAGTAACATCTGTTTCCGGGAAATGCTGCCCGGGTATCAATTATGGTTTCCCAGCCAAAACTGATAAACACAATCTGATCTGCCTTACCGCTGTTATCGATACATCTCTTCATTGCAGGAATAACCTCGCTGCCGCTTTTGATCTCGACGACAAGAGTTTTGCCTTCCGGAACAGTTTCAATTATTTCCGACAAAAACGGGATCTTTTCCCCTTTAAACTGTTCACCCTTCCAGATACCTGCATCAAGTTTGCGTAACAGAGCTGACTCAGATGACTTAACTACCAAATTGTTCTCTGTTTTACAGATCCTTTTTGTGTCTTTATCATGGATTACCATCACTTTATTATCTTTTGAGAGATGTATATCTATCTCAACTGCATCAGCGCCAAGCTCCCAGGCTAAGCGGGCTGCCGCAACTGTATTTTCCGGTGCCAGATAGGATGCACCTCTGTGGGCAATATAAAAAGGCTGTGCAAAAAGCCCTGTTGACCAAATTAAAATTATAAATACTAATCTGATTTTCATGATCCTGATTTTTTTAGAATGCACAAGATAAAAAGGAAAAATAATTTTTTAACTAATATTGTAAAAAATTAAATCCGTCTCGATTAACCTAAAATATTGCACCACGAATGATTAATAAAAAAAAAAGACAACCTGAAGGCAATAACAATCTGACAGGAAACCTGCTAAATAAATTACTTGTAGGTGTATTAATAATGATATCTTATCTGCCTTTCAGACTGATCTATGTCT
>JAAYJR010000338.1 GCA_012522835.1 Bacteroidales bacterium | reverse complement strand
TTCTGCGATAAACTTCCATGTTTCTTCACCAGGTTGGGGAGGGACATTTGCAAGATAAAGGCTGTCACCGAAAACCGGTTCGTTGCTGACTCCGGTTTTTTGTGTGCAGTTTACCAGAAACAGAGATATAATGATAAATGCACCAATTTCATAAGCAGATAGTAGTTTTTTCATATTAAATTTTTAATTAAAATCGAACTCGTATAAATTGTACTTTATTGCGCCGGAATTAATCGGGATTCCCGCTTCAAATTTCAGTATTAATATATTTCTATATCTAAGAGATATCAAAATTAACAGATTTGGACATAGAATCCAAAATTATCACCTGACATAATATTATATAATGAATATTTTAAAACCGTTCACTGAAGTGAACGGCAAGGGATAAGGCTGTGAACTATCAGCCTGCCTTTATCGGAGCCTTATCCATTGCCGTCGGTTTCAACCGACGGACTGCTCAGCAGGGGTTAAGGCTGTGAACTATCAGCCTGCCTTTATCGGAGCCTTATCCCTTGCCGTCGGCTTGAGCCGACGGACTGCTCAGCAATGGATAGGGCTGTGAATTATCAGGCTGCCTTTATCGGAGCCTTATCCCTTGCCGTCGGCTTAAGCCGACGGATTAAAGACAAACATAATTCATCCTGTCACTACTAATTAAAAAGCATCCAGCCCAGATCTTCAGGATTGTCGGAACCGACAGAAAGCCTGTTAATCAGGGGATTCTCAGGTTTCCATTTACTGGTTCCAATGCCTTTTTTCTGCACACTCAGGTTTACCCTGACAGGCAGTGTTTCTTCATCTTTCCATCTGAATTTATTAAAAGGGATACTGATCAAAATATAATGGTTATCAGAGTCTTCCAGTTCATAAAAACTGTTTTCATTCTTTCCCCCATCCTGTTGAAAAGTAAAGTGTTCAGGAATCCATAACCTTCTCGGCTCTATTTGTACAGTTATTCCTGATATTGCTCCCTTTTTTATTGTTTCACTTTTTTTATCTGATACCAGGAAACAAACTTCATCATTGTCATGAAAGGCAGACCATCTCAGTTCATTTTTTCCTTGACCGTCCGTGAAGATGTTCCATTTAAGGTTTTCGGGAATATCTTTCAGACTGATCTTTTCAGAAAGGGAGTTTTGCTTAAGGGAATAAGCAACCAGGCCTTCAGGATTTTTTCCGGTATATTCAGGAAACAGAAGTTTGTCTTCAGATATTTGTTTTTTAATTTCCGGGAAGTCTTTTTTTAATAGTTTTTCCAGTTCACTCATCCGCCATTTAATTTTTTCGGGATAATACTTATATCCTTCAGCCTCAGAGTGAAATCCAATCCTGGAATCCCTGATGCATAATTTCAGCAACTTTTCATTTAAGGCGATTTCCTCTTTTACAATATTTTTCATTTGCTGTAAAATTTCAAGCCGCTCCCTGTCATCCATACGAAACATTTTTTCCCTCAGCAAATAAAAATTAAGAATATTATAGCCGCTGCGAAATTGAATTCCCAGTGCTTTTGCCACCCCAATATCCAGTATCCTTTCCGGATTATCAGAATATCTGCTTTTGAGCTCATCGAATATTTCAATTCCTTTATCCCAGCTCAAGGTCATACGACGGCATAGTTCAACATTCTCTTCATGAGTCAGTATTCTTCCCAATGACTCACCAATCCGGTCACCACTCGGTGGCCATCTCTGCAGAGTAGCGCTGGAGGCGATCTGCCAGGTAGGGTAGAGCGGGGCATCGGCAGGCTTCAGCAGGAGAGGCCAGACAGGACCGTCGTGCATAGGCCCGTATCGCTGGAACATACATGACAAAGGATAGTTTTCAAATCCTTCTGCAAAATATTTCCAGGCCTGCACGACTTTGGGTACATCCTCCTTTTTCCAGTAAATCTCAGCCAGCTCATTCAGAAAAGAATCTTCATCTTCCGGGAATGGTTCAAATGATAGCAACCCAGCTGCTTTGGTCATGAGTCCCGGATCATTTCCAAAGTACCATCCCAGCATAGTGTGGGTAACACCAAGCTTATGCATTGCTTCAAACTTGCGGTACAGCAGTGAAGGTACAGTAATATGCGGAACGGTGGCCACCTCATGTGAATTGCTGGTCTGTATCTTAGCAGAAATTTTTGTACCACTGACCTTTGCTGAATCAGCGATGCGCTGGAACCTCGGACTGGGCCCCGGTGTTGACATAAAATAGTCACCCCCGATCATTTTTTTGCCAAACTCCTCTTTTATTACCCCGGTTTCGAAATTGAACTGAAAGATTACACCTTCAGGGGTATTTGATGGTATATCCCAAACCCAATCACCAAGTTTAAAAGTATCATTTGGATAAGGATTTATAGGATGTGCCATATAGAGCCAGCTTATAAGTTCAGCATCAGGAGCGGCATCATGCATCCCTTTTTCCATAGCCGACAGTGAAGCATGAAGAATTTCCCATGGCTCTTTTTTGGAACAGACAGGACAATTAATATGTCCTTCATGGTTGTCACCCTGGTAAACTGCACTCAGGCAGGTTGTAGTCCTTTCTCCGTGAGAAATATTGATCATTCCACCCAACCCGGGTACCTCCCGGAAGATCGTATTGACTGCCTGGTAAATGTATTCCTGTGAGGATTTACTAAATGGACAGAAATAGACTACACCCCCTCCTTTGTGTCCTCCCATTTCCGGATAGTTGTCCAGTACGTGTTTGTCATAAAAGCATGGTGATCGGTTGCCCCATGCACGGGGTTCGATAGTAAAAATATAGGCCTTTATTCTATATCTCAAATATTTATCAACAGTCTCTCTTAATTTTGTGAATCTCTGTTCTGCATCTTTTCCTGCTTCAGGATTGAATCTGGTTGACACAAGGTCCCTGAATTCAACTGTAAGCCACAATCCGTTAACACCTTCGTGAGCCAGACGGTTGAGATAATTATCCGGGTAATAATCAACATCATCCATCAGCTCGTCACGCATAGCCGGCGGACGTTTGATCGGGCCGAACAGGCATCTTGAGATCCGTCTTTTTATAACCGGCTTTTTTTTAATTGTTTTGATTGGAAGGAAAGGGCCTTTAGCCTTCAGCATTTCATCTTCAAGAGTGAAGATCCCACGGCGTATCCCCTCAGTTTCCCCGGCAAAAATTTTACATCCCTCTTTGGTAATCTCCAGCCTGAAAGCCTCCTCTTCAATATCCGAAGCGGGTACAGATTCGATAATATATTTGCCTTCAGAGGATTTAACCCCGCCTGCTTCCAGAAAATTTTCAAGATCCACCCAGGCAGTTTCGAGAAGTCCGACGGGATCAGGAAAATTCTTTTTAACAGTTATTCCCTTCGAGATGTCTGCCTGCCGGTCGTATGGATGAGAAGGCTGCCAGGCGTGTTTTGTCCACAGAGGCAATTGCAGCTCTTCTATAAATTTCCAGGTTTCCTCACCCGGCTGGGGAGGGATATTAGCAAGATAAAGACTGTCACCAAATACAGTTTCAGTAATATCAGGGTGTTGTGAGC
>JAAYJR010000191.1 GCA_012522835.1 Bacteroidales bacterium | reverse complement strand
GTTTATACGCATGATGTCAAGGAATGCATCCACAGGTATAGATGCAGTATACTTTAATCCGGCGGGCTTAATTAAGATGGAAGACGGATGGCACTTTGCTGTTTATAATCAGACAATTTTCCAGACTAAGCCGGTTGATAGTCAATTCCCTCTGTTAAATGACGGAAAGTATGAAGGTAAGGTTAATGTTCCCGTTTTTCCTACTGCCTTTGCTGTTTATAAAATGGAAAACTGGGCTTTTTCCCTGGGATTCGGTCCAAATGCAGGGGGTGGTTCTGCTACCTTCGACAGAGGTCTGCCGTCATTTGAGATACCTTTAACTAAACTTGGAGCAGGACTTGGACAAATAGCTCCGATACTTGCTCCGTATCAGATTCCTGCAGTTACCGGTTATGATGCTGATCTGAATTTTGAAGGGCGTTCTGTATTTTATGGCCTTCAATTAGGAGCAACTTACAAAGTGGGTGATTTTCTCTCAGTGTTTGGAGGGGTTAGATACCTGCCTTCACAAAATACTTACTTTGGAGAAATTAAAAATATCGAAGTGAGGACTACCGGTGAAAATATCTCTGCAACCACATATTTGAATACGATTGACCCTATTATTTCACCAACCATTGATGCATTGGGGAATGCAGCAACAGGACTTCAGACTGCTATCGATGCAGACCTGTTAGATCCGGGTGCTAACGTGACAAACCCGCAGATTTTACCCTACCTGGCATTACTTGGGGTGGAATCCATTACAAACCAGGGAGCAGTAGCCTTGCTTAATGGGACTAAAAACAGCCTGGAAAAATTAATGGATGCAGATGTATCTGACAAAAAAGTGGATACCGAACAGACCGGTGCCGGTTTCACTCCAATGATCGGGGTCAATATCTCTCCTGCGGAAAATCTGAATATTGCAGTGAAATATGAGATGCAAACCAAGCTGGAACTTACAAACAATACAACAGTTGATGACCTTGGCTTATTCCCCGACGGAGAACCGTACCGTAATGACCTTCCGGCTATTCTCGGAATTGGCGCCGGATATAATGCAGGTTTGGTGGAAGCTCAGTTATCCTATACTATGTATTTCAATAAAGGAGTGAACTGGGGAGCTAATACCAGGGATCTGGCAATTTGGAAAGATGTGGATCCTACAAAAATCAGGAAACGCGAAATAGATAAAAATGGTATGGAACTGGGCCTCGGCCTTCAGTTTAATGTAACTGACAATTTTGCATTCAGCCTGGGAGGACTATATGGCGATATGGGTATAGCTGACAGTTATCAGAGTGATTTCAGCTACAGCAACCCCTCAGTTACAGGCGGAGCCGGTATAGAGTGGAAACTTGCTGATGTGTTGACTCTTGATGCAGGATTTTCAAATACTTTCTATAAAGACCAGACGGTATCTTTTAACGATCCTGACGCAGGGACTTATAAAGAAACTTTGGGTAAAACTACAATGAATTTTGCTATAGGTCTTTCTTACAGCATATTTTAGAAGTTTTATGATATCTTGGAGAGTTTAACTGAGCTCTTTTCAGGAGGGAAATGGTTGGATGACAAATTCAAAAATTTCCCTCCTTTCTTTACAGATTAATGAACTGACTGAATTAACTGCCAGAGCAGGTGATAAAAAAAGCCGGCCGTTATTAAAAACAGCCGGCTGTTTAGAACTAACTTTGCAGTATAGAATTGATGATTGGGAAGAATTTCTTCATTCAATTTTGAAGGTCATTAAAAAGTTATCTTCACCTCCCTGGTTGGCAAAAACGATGAATTCATAAATATCCTGGATGATGAGTTCTGTAAGGTCAAAGCAGACATCTTTCGTGATGTATGCTTCGCACATATCTCCATTGGCATTATGCCTAATTTCAAACAAGGGTATCTCCTCTGAATCTGCATTGTGGCCGTGAATCATAGCCAGATCTATAGTATGCCTTTTGCATCCCCCACCGTATGAGACATTTATTTTCAGGTGATTGTCATCAACCACTGCTTCGTTTAGATAAAGCGGATCCCATGCCAGGCTGTCGTAATTATCAGAATTCAGATTAATATAGGGGGCACATCCAAGCTCTTCAATATACAAGATGTCGACAGGGACTCCATGATCGCAAACAGGTATATTATCAGGAAGTTCTTTATATCTGACAAAAATTCTTTGGCCCTGCAGAAAAATAAAATTTTCAGGATAGTATAGTGGCTGTATGGTGCTGCCATTATCAAGCTCAAGCACAAATCTGCAGTTACCTTCACCTGCATAGTCATTGACTGTTCCCTCAGCTTCCATTATTATGGAATCTTTATTTTGACACCCTGAGAACAGTGATACTGCCAATGTAAGTAATAAAATAATCTGCTTCATTGTTTTGTGATTTTCCCGGTAAGTGCGGCGATTAAATATCGCCGCATCCGGGCGGTTAGTATTCAGGGTTGTTTACTTCACCTATGAATAATATTGCACCAGTGTCCTCCTCAGTTATCGCAAATACAAATGGCTTATCAACACGGAAGGGAATTTTCGGCGGCTCGGGACCAACACTTGTTGTGGTAAAAGTAACTGCTGTTACAGCTGCCGCCTCTGTTCCTGTCTCATTTACATCTATGAATGATTTGTGGAGTACCATGCTGATATATAGATCTTCATCTGTGATCTTCGTAAAATCTGCATCAGAGGCAGAAAATGCCTGTACCATTTTCATCTCTTTCAATATGTCATTAAGTCCGATATCGAAAGAAAATTTAAATCTGGGCATTGTTATGTCTACCCGGTCGGTCAATTCAAAATCACCCATCCAATCCTTCCAGTTGTTCATATTTAATTCATCAATAACATCCCGGGAATTTTTGCCATCCTCTGGCAGGATTACCACCATATTGTAATTTCCTCTTCCGTATGGTATCTTGACTGCCTTGAACAGGCTGTTTGTACAATATGGCACTTTGTCAAGCTTGTTCATCATGGGGATCTTTACGACGCTTCCGTCCTTTAGCGTGAAATTTAGATCGTGAGTGCCCTTTTTGTCGAACTGCACAGCCCAGGTTCCCTTAAAGTATATTGCATTAATCAGCAACATCCGGTCTAACGGATTGAGCTGATTTATTATATTCCGGATTTTGTCATTTGTATTTTTCGACACCCAGTCGTTAATGATATCTACAGATTGCCGTGAACTGAAATCCAGTTCCTTTATTTCGGCATCATAAATATTGCGGTTGATGTCCAGGAAAGCCGGTTTTACCGTAAAGATGTCGGCATAAAATATGGAATTTGCAATTTTGAATATTACGTCATCATCCAGATCAAGCAGGGCATTGATCAGTGTTTTATATGAACCGTTAATTTCACTATCGGTGAGACCGTTTAGTTCAAGTGTCTCCTGCATCTCCTTTTTAGTATCTCCATCTGAGCCATTATAGGCCATGGTAAGTGCTACTGAAATACTCAGAGGTGATATCATAATATTTTCTTCTTCACTCTTTTCCCTGACTTTCCGGAATATTTTTAGTCCAAAGGAGTTATCTGCCTCCAGCAGGCTGGCTGATTTTTCATCGAGGTCTATCTCTTTAAATCCTTCAGGACCGGTATCGTTTTTCTGGCAGGAAGGATTTACAGTCAATGTGAACAACAATATCAATGCAATTAATGTTTTCATGGTCCTAAGTTATTTGTATGTAGTGATATTCGAAAATTTTATCATTAAGTTACATTATTTCCTTGTTTTATACAAGATGGTTCCAGTCATAAAAAGGTTGCGTTATAAGACGCAACCAAATTGTAATTTTTCTCATCTAATGTTTGATTGATCAGATCCGGAGTCTTTGCACTGAGGGGAATAAGGAGCGATTTTTCCGGGAATAAGAAAGATTTTTCCGTACTTTTGAAAGAACATTTGCAGGTTTGATTTGGAAGAAATTAAAAAAATTATTAAAGAGTGTATCTCGGGTAATGTGCGTGCGCAGGAAAAACTCTACCGGATGTTCGCTCCGAAGATGTTCGGGGTCTGTCTGAGGTATTCCAGGGACCGTACTGAGGCTGAGGATAATTTGCAGGAAGGGTTTATTAAGGTTTTTACCAATATTGACAGTTTCAGGCATGAAGGTTCCTTTGAAGGCTGGATGAGAAGAATTATGGTGAATGTAGCATTGAGCAAATATCGCAAGAATAATATCCTGTACCCGGTTGAGAATATTGGAGATCATGATATGCCTCAGTTCTCTGATAATATATTTGAGAAATTCGGAGCTGAGGAGTTGATAGAGTTGATCCGGCAGCTGCCTGAAAGATACCGTATGGTTTTTAACCTTTATGTTATGGAAGGAATGAACCATCAGGAGATAAGTGAAATGATGAATATTTCGGTTGGCACATCAAAATCTAATCTTTCGCGTGCCAGGGATATTTTAAAACGTAAAGTCAGGGATCTTTACGATGAGGTAAAATTGAACTCAAATTTACCAGCATGATGAACGAAGAAAAAAATATGGATAAGATATTTCGTGATAAGCTGGAGGGATTTCAAATGGATCCTCCTCCCTTGTTGTGGGATGGGATCCGGGAAACACTGCTTATGCAACGCAGGGCAAAAAGGGTTGCCTTATACAGATGGGCAGCGGTTGCTGCCATGCTTGCAATCGCATTTTTCGGTGGCTGGTACTTTAATAAAACGGTTGAGAAAGACGTACCTGAATTAGCAGAACAGGTAATAGTCTATCCGGAAAGAAATAATGCCGATGAAAATGCCAGGGTCGATATTATTGAAAAAAGTTTGACTGCAAAGAGCGAAACTATTGATGAATCAGATGTTTCCGGAAATACTACCGAAAAAAGTGCTGGTCTGGTTGAAAGTCCCCGACAAAAAGAGAGTCTTGGCGGCATACCAGATCCGGAATTACAATCACCAACTGATAAATATTCTGTTGCCCCTATAAAGAGCCAGCAGGCTCAGTCAGTTTTGAGAGAGGAACCAGTTGCATTAAAGGGTAAAAACAAAAGTGAAAAGAGCAGTTTTTCAGATGCAGAGAAGAGGTTGATTGCTGAAAATATACGGCATAAAAGGGATTATAGTAAAAATGGAAGTAGCTGGAAAATGGGGATGAATGTTTCTCCGGGCTACTCTTCTTATTCCGCCAGCCATGAAAGGGATTATGCAAATAATATGACATACTCTGCTACTGATGGTAACAGTAATGTCAGTGCAGGAATATCTGTTCAGTATAAAACCAAAGGAAGATGGAGTGTGGAAAGCGGAGTTTACTATGTTCAAAACGGACAGAAATCAGAAAGTATTCCACAGCTTTTTGCTGCTTATGCAGCAGATGATGAAAAGACACCTCCTTTCACGGAAGGACTCTATGTTAATACAGATATTGATGCAGAGGGAAACAGGATGGTTATGAACAGTGTGGCCGGTATTGTAGAGTTTGAGAGCCTTCCGGAGGGTGCGGAAATTGAAGCCAGTCTGGAAAGAGCCGGCAGTTACTCTAATGCCCTGGTCACCCGGGGTGAATTTTCACAGGTGTTTGATTTTGTAGAAATACCCCTGTTCCTCCGGTACCTGCTGGTGGATTCCCGGGTAGGACTTGAAGTTGCCGGAGGGATTAATGCCGGACTGGTTGTTGGTAATAATGCTTACATAAACAATGATTACGGATTGCAAAATATAGGAAAAACCCGGGATATCTCAGCAGTCAATTTTTCTGCATCAATAGGCATGGGTGTCACCTATTCTTTAAGCAAACATATTTCATTAGCCATAGAACCCAGGATGAATTACTATATTAATTCAATTAACAGGAATCCTGATGTCAATTTCAGGCCATACAGAATAGGCTTGTATTCAGGATTATATTATGAATTTTAATTATGCCTTTACCTCACAATCTTTCCGAAAAATACTGAGTTCATAAAAATTTTGTTTGTCCCCAGCCAGAATCCCCTGAAAGTCATGTTTTCATGAAAGGTTACAAGTTTCCCTCTTCCGACTGGCTGGACAGATACAACAGGAGCTCCTTTAATTCTTTCCAGGTTGCCTGCTGAAACAAAACCACTCAGGTAAGGATCTTCCGAAAATTTTACCGGTCCCGCATGTCTGGCATCCGGCGATTCAGCCACTCGGTTACCTGTTTTAAAAACCGGGATCTCTTTATGAGCATACCCGAAACAGAGAGGATGCGAAATATCCATTTCTGCATTGAAGATCGACCCTCCTATAGCATCAAGATTACTTACTCTATTACGGTTTGCATAGTTTGTCTGAAGAAGTGAATCCGGTTCCGGGCCCTTCATATATTTTGTTGAGCCTATCTTGTTAGCTGTAGTCCATACAGCTGCCTCTTTAACTGCTATCAGAGTACCCCCGTTTTCAGTCCACCTTTTTATTTTATCTGTTACTGTTTTGGTGAGTTCGGGATATGAACCACCAGGTAATATAATAGTATTGTACCGGGTTAGATCGACCGGTCCAAGATTAAATGCCTCAGTAATGCAGACAGGGATATGGAAACGCTGGTCAAACATGTGCCATATTTCTCCTGCATATCCACTGTTGGCGCCTCTCCCTGCCACCATTAACACTTCAGGCTTTTGCAAAGGAATGAATGAATTGCTTCCTGTGTTTATACCTTCTTCAGGCATGCCTGTCTTTAATCCGTGAAAATCTGTTCCGGTTGTTTCTGCAATATTTGTTATCAACCGGAAAATATTATCAATATCTGTTTCTTGTCCTGATACAGGTATCATAACAGTGCCATATGAGAATGACTCTTTTTTACCATCTATATTAAAAGAGAATTGTTTTGTGGCAACTTTAGTTATAAGTCCGGCCTCCTGCAATTTATAAAGGGCTGCAGGAGCTGAATGTTGTTCCCACCTTAACAGGTATGCAATATTACTTTTTCCTCCTGACACCTTTCCTTCGGGGAATACCGGTTCAGCAGGACTGACAGAGATCTGATGATTTTTCAGTGATCCTGACTTTACAAAGGGCATATTGAAAGCATTAGGGAAAGTCCAGGTGGATACATCATAAAATGTACTGTCAGTGAATGAGGTTATCTCTTCGAACAAGCTTTTTATTAAAGTATACTGGGGTTGATTTACCGGCACTGCATAACTGCTTCCGGGTTTGAAAGTTTTTCCCTCAGCAGAAAATTCCTTTTCGTTTTTATAAACTTTTATCTGGTGTCTTTTGAGTAACTCAATAAATAGTGCATTTTTTTCAGTGTCATGTTCATCTCCAAAGAAATAGGCTTTAACCGGATCATTTTTTGCCTTTTGCAATGCCTCCCTGTAGAAATTTTTCTGGAAGAGCAACAGGTCATCTTTCAGGTCCATTGCGGCTTCAAGAGTTGATAATGTTACCGTGAACTGGTTTTTAATCCCAAATGCCAGTTTTTTGATACCGTTTGAAGTTTCCCGTATCCTTCCCCTGAATCCAGCCTGTTCAAAAAGAATTCCCACAGATCCGTGAATGTCCGGATAGGTGGATCCCTTGCCAACATAGTAATCATCATACTGCTCTTCAGAAAAATAGAGTGATCCTATCCGGTCAAGAAAACGGCTGTGATATTCAGCGATTTTTTTTGTCAGTTTTTTATTTTCAGGGGGTGAGAGCGGATTGATCCGGGTCGGAACCCCGGGCTGGAAAAAGAAGGTGTTATCAGGCCCCATTTCATGATGGTCTGTGTAGATGTTTGGCTTCCATTCGTGAAATTTTGCAACTCTTCCTTTACTTTCCGGATGAACAAGTGGCAGATAGTCGCGGTTAAGGTCAAACCAGTAGTGGTTGGTCCTGCAGCCTGGCCAGACTTCCTGGTATTGACGGGAATCAGGACTGGTCATTTCTACTGCACTCTGATGCATGTTCGACCAGGTGCTGTGGCGTGAAAATCCATCCGGGTTAAGGCACGGGTCAACCAGAATAATTGCATTTTTCAGCAGATTGTCTATTTTAGGCCCTGTTGCAGCAGCCAGGTAATATGCTGTCAGTAAAGATGAATTTGTGGCACTTGATTCATTTCCGTGTACTCCGTAATTCAGGCTTATCACTAAGGGGATATTATCATGAGGCAGGTCTTCCTCCGGGTTTGAGAATTTTATATGAAGCTCCCTCAGTTCTTCCAGCCTTGCATGATTTTCAGGTGCAGTAAAAATAACATGGACCAGGGGCCGGTTCTCATAAGTTCTCGCATATTCATGGATGACAGCCCGGTCTGAGGCCGCAACTATTGCATTCATGTAATTAAGGACCTGGTCATGTGTAAGATGCCATTCACCTAATTGCTGACTGAAGTATTTTTCCGGAGTTGGTATTTGCTGGTCATATTCTATGTCCAGGGGTAAAAAATAATCAATTGGTTCCTGTGCACTGAGATTAAGTACAATTGTTAACGTCACAAAAAGGGTAATATATCTCATATGATTTTTTCCGGCCTAAGTTAAATAATCTTTTAATATTATCAGAATGTATTATTGGTTGTTTTCTCTCAGTAAAAGTGTAATTTTGCTACTTTTAATAAAATGGGTTGAACCTGATTGGGAAATCACTGCTGTTTATTGCACATGCGGATTTTATCAATGTTAATCACTATCAATTTTAAAGATTGCAACGAATGAAGCGGCCATGAATTTTTATCATTCAAAATTCAAGAATTATTAAAATTTAAAACAGATGAAATACAGAAACATTTTGAAAATATTTATGCCGGTATTTATTTTAGCGGGTATTGCAGCCTTAATTATGCTTATGGGTTCTGAACCTGACAGAATTTCGAAACCGGACGAGGTTGATTATCTGGTGAAATACTGTGCGGTTGCTATTCCGGATTCATTGGCCTTTGCCGGTGAGCCCGTGCCGGTTAACAGGTTTGATATACGTGAAGCCCTTGACAGGGAGTTGCTTGTTAATTCCTATTTTCATTCCCAGACTTTACGGCTGATTAAGTTAGTGCCAAGATATTTTTGTGTCATCGAACCAGTACTGAAAGCGAAGGGTATTCCGGAGGACTTTAAATATCTGGCAGTTGCGGAGAGCGGATTAAATCCCAGGGCGGTTTCCCCTGCAGGAGCGGTTGGCTTATGGCAATTCATGCGTACTACAGGAAGAGATTTTGGACTTGAGATAAATAATCAGGTTGATGAACGGTATCATATTCAGAAGTCTACTCTTGCTGCCTGCAATTATTTACTTTCGGCATATAAAAAGTTTGGTTCATGGTCTATGGTTGCTGCCTCTTATAATGCCGGTATGGCAGGAGTTGAACGTCAGATGGAGCGGCAAAAGAGCAGTTCATACTATGATATACTTTTCAACCAGGAAACAAGCAGGTATCTCTTTAGAATAATGGCATTAAAATTAATTCTTGAAGATCCGGAAGCCTATAATTTTGTGGTCCGGGAGGAGGAGAAATATCCGGTTGTACCGACAAAGGAGGTTGTAATTGATGGTAAGATTGATAATTTTGCGGATTTTGCTATTGAACAGGGGATTAACTATAAATTACTTAAAGACTTTAATCCCTGGTTGCGGGATAATTTTCTGACAAATGAGCGCAAAAAAATTTACAATATAGAGATACCTATGCTGGACTGATTTTTGTTTTATCTTTTGTTTAACCGGGATCCGGAATTTTAAAAATTATATGGGGGAGATAAAGAATACTGAAGGACAGCTTATTAAGGAAGAAAATAACGAAAAAATAGTTGTGATCGGAGCAAGGGTACATAATCTTCGAAATGTCGATGTTGAGATACCCAGGAATAAGCTGACAGTAATTACCGGACTGAGTGGAAGTGGAAAATCTTCACTGGCCTTCGACACAATTTATGCTGAGGGGCAACGGCGATATGTAGAGACTTTTTCAGCTTATGCCCGGTCATTTCTTGGAATGCTTGAGAGGCCTGACGTTGATAGTATAACAGGATTAAGTCCGGTGATATCCATAGAACAGAAGGCTAACTCCCGCAATCCCCGCTCAACTGTTGGTACAGTCACTGAAATTTATGATTTTCTGCGATTACTTTATGCCCGTGCGGCTGAGGCATACTCATACAATACAGGGGAGAAGATGGTGAAGTATACCGAAGAAAAGATTATAAAGCTTATAAATGATGAATTTTCAGGTAAACCTGTTTATATTCTTGCTCCTTTAGTGAAAGGCCGTAAGGGGCATTACCGTGAATTATTTGAACAACTGAGGCGTAAGGGTTTTCTCAATGTCAGGGTTGACGGGGAATTAACTGAAATAAAATATAACCATAAACTGGACAGGTATAAGAATCATTTCATTGAAATTGTAGTTGACAAGCTTGTGGTGGATGAAAATAGTAATAACCGCCTGAAAGAGAGTATTCAGGTTGCAATGAAACATGGTCATGGTATTATTATGATCCTGGATCATGATACCAATTCAGTCAAATACTACAGCCGGTTGTTAATGTGTCCGTCAACCGGTATTTCCTATAATGAACCGGCACCTCATAATTTCTCTTTTAACTCTCCGCAGGGTGCCTGTCCGAGGTGCAACGGACTGGCTATTATAAATGAGATCGATATTGATAAAATTATTCCTGACAGGGACAAATCAATTGCCAAAGGAGGAATTGCACCATTGGGGCTTTACCGGAACTCATTAATATTCTGGCAGGTTGAAGCTATCGGTGAACAATTTGGGTTTACATTAAAAACTCCCATAAAGAATATTTCTGAAGAAGGGCTAAATGCTGTCCTGTTTGGCACTAATGAACGTCTGCATTTGAAAAATACCCCTCTTGGAAATAATATTAATTATATGATGAGTTATGACGGGGTTGTAAAATATATTGATACCCAAAGGGAATATAATCCTTCAAAAAGGGCACAGCACTGGGCAACTCAGTTTGTGAAAACATCGGTTTGTCCCGAATGTAATGGTATGCGCCTGAAAAAAGAGTCATTGCATTTCAGGATTGACGGAAAAAATATTTCTGAACTCGCACAGATGGATCTTGATGAGCTGGGTGAGTGGTTTAACGGGCTTGAGGAACGAATAACCCGCAGGCAGCAATTAATAGGCTCAGAGGTGATAAAGGAGATACGCGAAAGGTTAGGTTTTATGCTGGGAGTCGGACTGAATTATTTGTCGCTCGACAGAGCTGCCCAAAGCCTTTCAGGAGGAGAGTCACAACGCATAAGGCTTGCCACACAGATAGGTGCCCGGCTGATTAATGTATTATATATACTTGATGAACCGAGCATTGGATTACACCATAAGGATAATCTTAAACTTTTACATGCTCTTAAGGATCTGAGAGATAACGGCAATTCGGTTATTGTGGTGGAGCATGACAGGGAGACTATGCTTCATGCCGACTGGCTGATAGATATGGGGCCTTTTGCCGGCAGGCATGGCGGGGAGATTGTCGCAGCCGGGACCCCTGAAGATGTATTGAAGGCCGGGACCCTCACATCCGATTACCTTAATTACAAACGAAGGATAGAGATTCCTGCATCACGCCGTAAAAGCAACGGGAAGGTTTTGAAATTAACCGGATGCAGGGGAAATAATCTCAGAAATATTACACTTGAAATTCCCCTGGGGATATTAATTTGTGTTACCGGAGTATCAGGAAGCGGCAAATCTTCCATTATTAATGAAACACTGCAGCCTGTTTTAAGCCAACATTTTTACCGGTCTGTTCAGGAACCCCTGCCATATGGATCAGTGGAAGGTATAGAACATATAGATAAGGTGATCAGGGTGGATCAATCCCCTATAGGCAGGACCCCGCGTTCTAATCCTGTTACCTACACCGGAGTTTTTTCAGATATCCGGAATCTTTTTGCCCGTCTTCCGGAGGCCAGGGTCAGAGGGTATAATCCCGGGCGATTTTCATTCAATGTAAAAGGAGGACGTTGTGAAGAGTGCCAGGGCGGAGGTTTAAAGCTGGTAGAGATGAATTATCTTCCTGATGTATATGTGCATTGTGACAGATGTAATGGCAAAAGGTATAACAGGGAAACCCTGGAGATAAGGTTTAAAGGTAAATCTATAAGTGACGTTCTGGAGATGACTATCAATCAGGGTGTCGGCTTTTTTGAAAATATT
>JAAYJR010000318.1 GCA_012522835.1 Bacteroidales bacterium | reverse complement strand
GCATAATTATATAAGTATGTTATATGGTGGCTGGGTTCATTTCCGTGTGCATATTGTCCGATTAAACCTGTAACGTCAGGAACCGACTCAGGGATATCTGAATCAACAGAAAAAAGTGAATCCAGTTTTTCGGTAAATTTTTCCTGTCCGCCAAAAAAATCAATAAGTCCCCCGACATCATGTGGAACAAACCATGTGTATTGCCATGCATTTGCTTCTGTATAATGACGTTGTGCCCCGTGCCCTATAAATCTGGGGTCAAATGGTTCGAGCCACGATCCATTACTGTTTTTTGGACGTGCAAATCGCGATAAGGTGTCTAATACATTTTTATAATTTAAAGCTCTTTTTGAAAATAACTCATAGTCGTCATCTTTCCCGAGTGCTTTTGCAAATTGGGCCACACACCAGTCATTGTATGCATATTCCAGTGTCCTTGACACAGATTGTCTCTCTTTGTCGTAAGGAATATATCCATAATCATGGTAATATTTAAGTCCCACACGTCCTTTAGACCTGTGTTCAGGAGGCGGAATTTCAGTTGCGTTCTTTTTCACAGCCTGATATGCTTTTTCTGTGTCAAAATTTTTTATACCTTTCATATAAGCATCAAGTATTGCAGGTGCCGGGTGGTCACCAATCATATCATTTGTGTAGCAATTGCCAAACTGCTGGGGCGTTGGCAACCATCCCCCCTGTTCATATTGTGCAATCATTGTATTTATTGCATTTCTGTTTCTTTCAGGTTCTATCAGTGCCAGCAGGGGCATTTCAGTTCGGTATGTATCCCAAAGAGAGAAGTCACTTGAGTAAATAAAGCCTTCTGCTGTATGGATTTTATTATCCAGTCCGGTATATTTCCCGTCAACATCGCTGAAGGTGGCGGGGAATAACAGAGAATGGTACATTGCAGTATAAAAAGTATTTAGCTTTTGTCTGTCCGGGTTTTTATCATCATCTGTCTTAACCTCAATTTTGCCCAGAGCTTTATTCCAAATATCAGATGCCTGTTCTTTTACCCTTGCGAAATCCCAGTGAGGGATTTCCGTCTTCATGTTCAGCCGTGCCTGATCAATACTGGTATATGATATTCCCACTTTTACCTTAACAGTTTCCTTTTCGGAGGTTACATAATTTATAAAGGCCCCTATATGCGGACCTGATTCTTGTCTTGATCCGGGATTAATTTTTTCTCCTTTCCAGGTGCCTGATGAACTAAATGGTTTATTGAATTTGGCACAGAAATATACCTTCTGGTACTTTACAAATCCTTTTGATTCCCTGTATCCGGTTACTTCATCATCACTAATAATTTTGATCATTGCATCTAAACACGAATCACTGATACCATGATGCATATCAATAATTATATGAGAATTTTCTGATTCAGGAAAGGTATATTTATGAAAGCCTGTCCTTGGAGTTATTGTCAATTCAGCATTTATCCCATAATCTTTCAAATAAACTGAATAATAACCCGGTGAACTTTTTTCTTCATTATGCGAAAATCCTGATCTGTACCCTTCATCCGGATTGGTTTTGTCTCCTGGTTTAATTTTCAGATCTCCTGTTCCGGGCATCAGGAGTACATCACCCCAGTCGCCGGCACCCATTCCGCTCCTGTGCAAATGGCTGAATCCCATCAGGGAATTGTCACTGTAATGGTATCCTGAGCACCAGTCCCAACCCTTAATATCGGTATCGGGACTTAACTGAACCATACCTCCCGGAAGAGCTGCACCCGGGAAAGTATGTCCGTGGGCATCGGTTCCTGTCATGGTATTGACAAATTCAGTATATCTGACCTTACCTGATTTATTACATCCTGAAATAATTATTGAGGTTATCAGGATTAACAGGTTCATCCTGGTTGATGTTTTATTCATTTCATTTGGTTTATAAGTGATATAAGGTTTTTAAATATGTCAAACAGAATAACTCCTTAAAGAGAAATGCAAATTACAAAAATTTGTTAATATGGCAGAGATATATTATAAAATCAGATGCAGTATTATAATCTGTTTTTTGGAATTTTAGGAAAAACCACAATTTTTTCCTGCGATGATGGATTTTGATAATTCATCGTCAGATGCAATAATATTAATAGATGATTGTGTATTAAGATGAAGGAATTAATTTATCATCCACTTGTCTGAAATCACTTTTCCTGAGGTACTGATAATGATTAATTTTAATGGTACCTTTCTTGATGATTGTGAAAGTGCTGCCTGAATCATGCGGATAAGTCCGCCGCAACATGGAACTTCCATTATAACCGCAGTTATAGTGTTAACTTTAGCCTCATCGATAAAACGAATAAATTTTTGAATATAGATTTCTGTATTTTGGTCAAGTTTCGGACAGGCAATAACCATTTTCTTATCCTTTAAAAATTTACTGTGGAAATCGCCATGTGTAAAAGCAGTGCAGTCGGCTGCAATCAGAAGATCGGCATTATTGTAACAGGAAGATGCCGGATTTACCAGATGCAATTGTACAGGCCAGTGGGTGAGGGCAGAAGGCATCTCTTCTTTGTTCATTGTGATCCCGGCAGCATTGAAGGTCACGGCTGCTGTTCCGGGGCAAACTGTTTGCCCGATAACCGTATTTCTGGTATTTCCGTGTAACAGTTCATGGACCTCTTTAATTCCAAAAGGTAAATTGTTCTGATTCATTTTAATATAATTAAGTGCCTGCCCCAGATAACCCTCTTCTCCGTGGTCCTTCAAATGTTTTAAATGTGCAAAAACAGTTGCCTTACCGCTTTTTACCATTTGGGCGATTACTGCAACCTCGTCATATTCATCAGCCTGTCTTTTTTCGATGCTGATGGCGCCTTGCGGACAATGACCCAGACAAGCTCCCAGACCGTCGCACATCAGCTCACTTACAAGCCTTGCCTTTCCGTCAATAATTTGTAAGGCTCCTTCATGGCAATTTGGTATACATTGACCGCATCCGTCACATAATTGTTCATCTATTTTGACTATTTCCCGTATCATGATTAAATTTTTATACAGCAAAAATACTGATGAGAAGCTGATAAATTTGTATCAATTGTTACAAACGGGGGATATTATCAAATGAAATAGATTTGAATGTTTTATGCAGCGCTGTGTTATTATTCAAATTCTTTTGGTACACCGCAAATAATAACAAAGGGTTTGTTTCCCTTGTTTCGATACTGATGTTTTTCATCCGGCTCAACAATTGCAAAATCACCTGGCTTGACCGGATTTTCTTCACCACTTGCATTTACAAGTGCTCCCACGCCTTCAATAATATAATTCATGTGTTCATAGGGATGACTGTGGAAAGGAGTATGACCTCCCGGTTCAACAGTAAATACCCTTAGAGAATATACAGGTGCGCCATCTTTACTTCCCAGAGGGATTTGTTTCCATGCTCCGGATGCACCCTCCATGTTAACTTTTTTCTTTTCAACTGTATTAATCGGGACAATCTTCATGATTCAAGAATTTAGATTAATTCAAAGATATTAAAATTTATAAATTATTTTTTGTATTAACAATGTTGTAAATACAATTATTATATATTTATCGCGGCACAAAATTTATAATTTTACTGTAATACTGAAGATTTAAAAATTTTAACAATGAAAAGTAGCAGGCAAATTTTTCTAATTCTATTAAATTCATTAATACTTAGTTCAATAATAAGTATTGAGGCTGTTTCAGGTCAGCAAAGGGGCGGCACTGTAACAGATATCGACGGGAATAAATACAGCATTGTTGTCATTGGACAACAGGAATGGATGGGAGAAAATTTAAAAGTAACCAAATTAAACGACGGAACAGTTATTCCATTTGTTACCGAGAATGCAGAATGGGTGAAATCAACATCACCTGCATATACCTGGTATGATAATAATGTATCTGACAAAGCAAAGTTTGGAGCCATATATAATTGGTATTCTGCAGCTTCCGGAAAACTTTGTCCTTCAGGATGGCGGGTAGCTACTGACAATGACTGGGAAATCCTGACCAACCATTTAGGAGGGGATAATGTTGCAGGAGGAAAATTAAAAGAAGCCGGCACAGAGCATTGGGATGCACCCAATTCAAATGCATCTAACGAGACCATGTTTTCTGCCTTACCCGGTGGTTACAGGTGGAGCAGGGGTAAGTTTGATGAAAAAGGAATGAATGGTTATTGGTGGTCTGGCACAGAATGTACAGATACACATTCATGGTGTCGCACCATACATGCAGGTAACGCTAAGATATACCGCACTTTTTTTATAAAGACTAAGGGCTTTAGCGTGAGATGTATTAAAGAGAATTAATTTAAACTAAGTTATATACAAATGAAACGAACAATTTATTTTTCCTTTTTGCTTATAACCGGAGTTTTGTTTTTATCCAGCAGTTGTGCAGTAAAAAGAACAGCCAGCAGGACGGTAACGGATATTGATGGGAACAAATATAATACTGTGGTGATTGGAGATCAGGAATGGATGAGTGAAAATCTGAAAACCACCCGGTACAATGATGGTACTCCAATACCAAATGTATCCGACATAAATGAATGGAGGCTTCTGAATACCCCTGCTTATATATGGTATGGGAATGATATTACCAAAAAGGAAATTTATGGGGCATTATATAATTGGTTTGCAGTTGGTACTGGTAAATTATGCCCTGAAGGATGGCATGTCGCTTCAGATGATGATTGGAAAAAGCTGGAGACACTCCTTGGCATGACTCCTGAACAGCTTGAAGGAACCGGTATGCGTGGTACCGATCAGGGTGGCAAATTAAAAGAGGCAGGTAACAGGACGTGGATAAGACCTAATGAAGCTGCAACGATTGAATTTGGTTTGTCAATAGTACCCAGTGGGCGCCTGGATAGAGATGGTGTCTTTGTAGGTAACGCCTCCGGCGGGACTATATGGACTTCCACTGAAACTTCATTGTCATGCGCTTATTACAGGCATTTTGCTGTTAAGAGCAAACAGATTGGCAGAAATCCTTTAGGAGAAAAAAAGTACGGATTAGCAGTCAGGTGTATTAAAAATGATTGATGGGCTATTTATCACTAAGTTACCGAAATTAAAAGTCTGAAACTATAAATCATGGGGTATCTCATGTTTTCGGTCCGTGCATATTTTGTATGATGACAAATATCCAGGGACTATTTTATGGAAGTATATTTTTTATGATAAAGATTTGAGTTTTTTTTATTTTTTAAATTAAAAAAAATTGTAAATTGTAAAGATTATAAGAGTGGGTATCTATGCTTCTGTTTTTATCTTTACTAGGATTTTTTTTGTCTTTAATCTTGCTATATTTTAATTCAAAAAAAAATAGCTCCTCGATATATCTTGGTGTATTTTTTTTGCTTGTAAGTCATTATGGATTTTGCCAATATGTTTTGCTCTATTCCAAATCCGTTTTTTTGATTGAGCTTTTACTTTTAGGATTCGCAATAGTATTTCCTCCCCTTTATCTTATTGGCCCTGTGTTGTATTGGTATGTAAGAAGTGTTTTGACGGATAATTACCGGTTGAAGCGAAAGGATATATGGCATTTGGCGCCCATGATAATATACCTGCTTGCTGCTTTACCCTTTACTTTTGTTCCCCTTAGCGAAAAAATTTCTGCAGCCAAAGAAGTAGTTAATGATGTTGGTTATATCCAGTATTTTAAAGCAACTTTTTTGTCTGATATATTTTCAGTTCCTGCAATTTATCTGAGTCGCCCGGTATTGATTCTGGCTTATACTATTTGGGCAATTGTATTATGGATCCGTTATACTGCAGATAAAAAATTATCTTCAGTATTTTCCAGTCAGCATTTTATGAAGGTCTGGATATCTGTTTTACTTGGAACTTTGCTCATATTGTTAATAAGCCATATTTTGTTAATTATCCGGGTTTTTGAATTGAATTTTTCAGAATTAGCTTTAGCCTTGGGCGTATTACGGATATTATCAGTCGCCGGACTTATTGGATTGTTAATTTCACCATTTTTTTTCCCGTCCATTATATATGGTCTTCCG
>JAAYJR010000389.1 GCA_012522835.1 Bacteroidales bacterium | reverse complement strand
TAAGAGTTTATTTCGAAAACTTAATCTCATATACTCTTTACAATAAGTCTTATAATTCTCTGGCCCAAATTTGTCTAAACAGTAATCAGCAAGTATAAAATTGAGTGAATATTCAAGGGTTGCAGCGTACAATGTAAAAAAGCCGAAATATAAATACTCAGAATTTAAATCGTTTAATATGTCAGTATATGCAGCCCTTAATTTTTTATAATAGGTCTCTGTTCCATTCCATAAATAGTAACTTTTATCACCTGTCAAGTTGAAAATCAATCGAATTGATGGCTGCATCGCTGTTTAGATTTTATAAACTGGGTTCAACGTGGGTTTTATTATCGGGTGCTGCGCACCGTATGAAGCCCTACGTATTATTGGCTGGTCTAATTTTATTTTTCTATGAGGATTTTTATTTCAGATATGAATTCTTTTACCTGATCAACTAGAGGAACTACAATTTTGTCATCGTAATCGTAGAGATCGCCATAATCTCCTTTTTGTCTATAGTCGGCCAAATGCGAAAGAAGTTTTCCAAATTTAACATCAATTATTCTTGTTTTAACGAAGGTGTTGCTAAACTTGTGACGGTCATAGTTTAATTCCCTCTTTTTTTACTGCTTTATAAAGTGGGGAATACTTTAAAGTGTTGTTCCAAAATGATATTGGGTAAATAAAAACAGATATTATTTGTCCGGATTCAAGTTCAATGTTATAAAGCACATCTCTGAATCTGTTCTCAATTTCACTTGTGACGGTTTTGTTATCACCCCTGGCTCGTGATCCAAATAAAAATGCCTGTGCTTTTGGATCCTGCCTATGAATAGCATTAGTTATGTTTTCTAAAATTACATCACTATTCATGTGGATGAAATTTCTTTAAAGTTACCGAAATTTGTTAAAATAATGTATTTATCCTATATGTCGCAGCTTGTTAATAATGGCCCGGCGCGCTGCGCACAAGTATGAATTTTTTCGTATTTTTCATATTATTTAATTTCAATCAGCATAAAATTCGGATTAAAATAAACAGTATTTGTTTTGGAAGCATAACCGATGATCTGTACCTGCTGACCCGTTTCTGAAGGTATGGTTTGAGTAAGTGTCCCCGCAGTTGGTGATATGTAAATCAAGGCACCCGGAGTCCAGTTCCAGCTATCATTATGTATATACCCCTGAAGTAAAACTTTCTTGCTCCCTGTACCCGTTTCAAGTGCTAATGCGACACATGGCATGGTTGAAACAGAGCCGGCATCTGCAATTTCGTATCTGCCAGCTGAATTCATGAACAGGGCAGTACCGGCAACCGTGATATTCGTGACTATCTCTCCGTAATTGGTGACTCCGCTTATAAAGACCGGTTCATTTGTCTCTGAACCCTGAAAAACGAGGTCGGATAAAAACTCAGGTGTATTCCCGTTTGTTCCGTCATGTCCGTTACCTGTGGCATCTGTAACTGATGCGACATTTATATCTGATGAAAAGAACAATGCAGGTTCCGGTTTAAAAGTCCCGTC
>JAAYJR010000136.1 GCA_012522835.1 Bacteroidales bacterium | reverse complement strand
TCCCGCATATTTTTGATCGTCTTCATTTTAACTTTGTTTTTCTTCCTCTTCTAATAAGATCTCTGCAAAATTCCTGATAAGAGTAGTCGTAATGATATGTCTCCTCAGCAGAACAAAGATCAACATAAGCACGATCAGACTAACACCTGAGATGAGTAACCCTCCAAAATAATTGTTATAGGTTTGTCCATACCAAACGGCAAATGCTGTGGCTCCAAACCCAATGACCAGAAATACAAACAATACAACAATTAAAAAATTAACAAGAAAAGTAGTCAGTCTGGTCAATTTACTTAATAGCGTAAGCTTTACCAGGTCAATTTTCACCTGGACATAATTTTTTACAGAGCCGTTTAGCTCTCCAAGATTTTCAACTAATTTGTTACTCATATTGTTAAAATAAATCTGTCAGATAGTGACAGAACAGGATTTATTCCTTTGCTGCGGATACTTTTTCTTCAACTTTCTCTTTTACCTTTTCTTCGGCTTTTTTTGCCTTGCCACGAGTCTCTTTAATGACTTCATTTACCTGATCTTTAAGTTTGTCAACTTTTTCATTCAAAGTCTCAGTAAGATCTTTGGAAGCATTTTTAACTTTTTTCGAAATGTCTTTCCGTGTTTTCGAACCTTTATCCGGTGCAATTAATATTCCAGTTAAAGTTCCTGCTGCAGCACCTGCAATAAATCCTAACAATGCATTTCTTGTTCCTTTTTTCATAAAATTTATTTTTTAATTTTTAAATGTTCAAACTCTGCCATGATTTTGCGATACTGTGATACTTCTCTGTTATATATAATCCATCACGGCTAATTTTATTTTTTGATCATATATATTCACTATTTCAAACAGTATACAGAAAAAAATGTTCCAAATATTTCACATACTGTTTAATTTGTAACAAAAGTGCTAATTGTCAACTAGATAAAACAATCGCTATAAATAAAAGAAGAAATAAGTGGGGAAATATATCTACAGTCTGGGGAATTATGTGATTAATTATCTGCAGTCTTAAATGTCTATATTATACTTTTTGATCTTATTATAAAGAGTTTTTCGATCGATATTAAGCAACCGGGCAGCTTTAGACTTATTATATCCTGCATCTTCTATTGCTTTAATGATTATTTTCTTTTCCATTTCACCAGATGCGCTTTGTAGGTCCTGACTATATTCCGGTTGACTTATATTGTTTGTCCGGCCATTGTACCTTCTTGTGGACTGAATGATTTCGGCGGGTAAATCTTCAGGCTTAACAATTTCACCTGATGATATCAAAACAGCACGTTTGACAACGTTTTTCAACTCTCTTATATTTCCCGGCCAATCATATTCAGTAAAAATATTGAGCGTCTCTTCAGAAAAACCTTTACAATTCAAATTTAATTCTCTGTTTGCCATTTCCCTGAATTGATCTGTAAAAAGCAGGATATCCCTTCCCCTGGCGCGCAAGGGGGGCAGAGAGATCCTGAACTCATTGATCCTGTGTAAAAGATCATCCCTGAACAACTTTTTTTCTGCCAGATCCAGGAGACTTTCATTACTCGCGGATATAATCCTGACGTCAGTCTTTGATGTTTTGTTGTCACCAATTCTTGTTACGGTTTTTTCCTGAAGTACCCTTAATAGCTGCACTTGAATACTATATCCCAAATTTCCTATCTCGTCAAGAAATAAAGTTCCCCCATTTGCTTGCTGGAAAACTCCATTTTTATGACTAACAGCCCCGGTAAACGATCCTTTTACGTGACCAAATAATTCACTGCCCGCCAGTTCTTTGGGAATAGCTCCGCAATCCACTGCAAAAAAAGGTTTATCTCTTCGCATGCTTTGGCCATGAATGTATCTTGCTACATATTCTTTACCTGTCCCTGTTTCTCCTTCTATTAACACGGCCATTTCAGTGGGGGCAACAATTTTTGCATATTCTACTGCTTTCTTAAATGCATTGCTGGAGCCGGTAATAAAATCTCCGATATAATCCCATCGCATACTGCTTATATCGTCTCCGGTCAACCTCCTTGCCAAACCCAGTATCTCCTCAGATCGCAAGGGCTTAACTATATAATCATCAGCACCTAGTTTAATTAATTTAACAGCTATTCGAACATCAGCATAAGCTGTAATTATAACAACTTTTATACGGCGATCCATCTTTTTGATCTGCTGTAACATTTCAAGACCGTCTTTATCAGGAAGCCTGAAGTCACATAATACCAGTTCAAAATGATGATCCTTTAACATTTTCAGTCCCGATATTCCTGTAAAGGCTACCTCCACGACAAAACCCTGGTTGGCAAGCTGCTTTTGGATTGTCCTGCAAATGAAAATATCATCATCAATAATGAGTATCCCTGCCATTTATTAACATTTATTCCAAACAAATTTAACCAAAATAATTACATAAGATCAGTGTCAATCTGCATCAGGGATCTTTCTCCGGTATTTTAGCCTGCCTGGCCAGATAAATAATCTTGTCTATCTCTCTCAATAATTGATTTACCAATGGCTCCATTGGATCATAATTCTTTTCATGCAATCCAAGTTTTTCCAATTCCGTTAGGCCTGTGACCAGATCTGTCAGCCTGAAATACCGGAATGACGGTATAGCCTTGTGTGCCTTTCTGCCAACCTCTTCCCAGTCACCCTCTCTGCTGTAACGAATGAAGCTCCTGCTCGTATTCGTTGCATTATCAATAAAAGTATCGATCATATTATTAAAAAAAGTGAAATCTCCACCTGCCGTTTTCAATAACTCAGAAGTATCGAAAAGATCATCCACCTCATTTTTTTTTCTGTTTTTTGGTTTTTTATTGATTCGGGACTGCAATCTGTCATCCATATCCAGCAAGTGACAAATTTTACTGTAAAGGGCTTCCTCACTGAATGGCTTGATAATAACATCATCGAAGCCGCTCATCTTATATTCCTTTATTTCATTTTCCATAATATTTGCGGTAACTGCAAGCATCCTGGTATTAAGATTAGGATTTCCCTTTTGTTTTCTTATCATTTTGACCACTTCAGCCCCTGAATACTCAGGCATCTGAATATCCAGCAAAGCGATATCAAATTTTTCCTTCTGTAACATTTTCAGCGCTTCAGCACCATTATACGCAATTTCATAATCAACTTTCCAGTCTGACAATATTGATTCACCCAGTAAAATATTGTTTTCATCGTCATCGGCATACAGAATCCGTTTACCTTTAAGTAAATTTATTTCTAATTCATACTCCTGTTTCGAAGAGGCGCTTTCTCTTATTTGAGCCTTGCCAAACGGGATGACGACTGAGAAAGTCGATCCTTTATTTATTGCGCTTTTTACGGTAAGCCGGCCTTCAAGTAAATCAACAAGCTTACGGACAATAGTGAGGCCAAGTCCTGCTCCTATGCGATTTTTTTTACTTCCCCAATGGGAGGACTGCATAAACTCCTGAAAAATAATTTCCAGATCATCTTCTGAAATCCCAATTCCTGTATCTGAAATATCAAATCGTAAAAATACTTTTCTTTTAGTCTCTTTTTCAGTGGAAATTTTTATATTAACTTCCCCTTTATCAGTGAACTTAATAGCATTACCGGTAAGATTGATAAGGATCTGTTTAATGCGAAATGGGTCACCAATCACAATTTCTGGTATATTCTTACCAATCCTGACCCCAAAGGACAATTTTTTTTCTTTAGCCCTTAAAAATAAAGAATCATGAACGTTATGGACAAGTTCTTTTGTATTGAATGGTACTTCTTCAATATAAACCTTACCCATCCCCAGCTTAAATAAAAAAAGGATTTCATTGACAACGGAAAGGAGGTGCCGGGTAGATTGATTTATCAGCTTACTGAACTTTTTCTGTTTAGGTGTCATCTCTGTTTTACTTAACAGCCCGGTAAAACCGATGATAGCATTTAAAGGGGTTCTGATTTCATGACTCATATTAGCCAAAACCAATGATTTGGCTCTGTCTGATTCCTCTGCATTTTTTTTTGCCTTTATTAGATTTTTTTCAATCTCTTTCTCTTTTGTAATGTCCTGTGAGATCAAAGCTCCTCCCACTACCTGTTTGTCAATTCCATAAACAGGGGCGGCACTTATTAAATAAACATGCCCCTTTAATATAATTTCTCCTTCAGTAACTTTTCCGTCAAGTGCTTTCCGGTAAAAGGGGTATAGCCGGTTACGGGTTATTTCATCGTAAACCTCAAATAAAGTCTTTCCGGTAAAATCGGCATTTGTGAGCTTTAACCTTTCCTTTTCCCGGCCTCCTGCCAGTACGTGCCTGAAATCCTTATCAAAAAGATAGACGTCCAATCCGGGAAGATTTTCAAGTAATATCTCCTTGTAATCATTTAGTTCCGAAGGACTCTGCTGATAAAATAACATCCCGGCAGCAATGGATTCCGGACCTTGTCCGAAGCTTACCTTTTCGAGTAAAAAATGCACAGGAAGTAATAATTTGTTCTTCGAAATTATTTTTGAATCAAACGATTGTGGTTTGTTGGTATGAAGAAGTTCTTTTGTTCTTTCCATGAAATATTCAAAATCATCCGGAGTAAAAAGCGAGCTGACAAGTGGGAGAACTTCATCTTCTGCAGAACTAAAAATATTTTCCAACGAACCGGCAAAACGTAAAATTCGATAATCATGATCAAAATAAAATATAGAATCCAGTTTTTTCCCCTGGTCTTGATTTACAGAGTCCCTGCCACATGCATCAAGTCGGGCCGTTTTAATCCGGTGACTCAACAATTCGAGCGATTTGTCGAGTTCTGTCAGCTTTTCAGCATCTATATCCCCATCCTTTAAGCTGGAAACCAGCTTCATGATCTGATCAAGATGTGTATGTAAATAATTCTTCACAGAATTAAAGTTAATAAGAAAAAAGGAAAAGTCAAAAGAACGACCTTCTTCTAATGCCAGCTACAGATTAAATTATTCTGAAATGTTTTTTGCAATTTCAAAATCAGATATTTAAATTAGCTACTAATTATAATCACTAAATTATAAGCCATTAAACCACCAATAATGCATTTGGTGCTGGGGATTCATAAATTAGAAAAATTGACACTAATTTCAGCATGATGAAATAATATATGATTTTGGTATATGGACAACATAGTTGGCCAGTCATTGTATTAACAACAGCAGTCAGCGACTACAAATAGAAATTATCTTAACTTTGGATGGAAGATTTTTTAGTGATAGAATAGGCAATTTTTAGATTATGAGTAATGCTAAAATATCTATACGTTTTTTTGACGACCGCGAAGTGCGCGCTATTTGGGACGAAGAGAATACCAAATGGTGGTTTTCTGTATTGGATATTGTTGCAGTGCTTACCGACCAAAATGATTATGCCAAAATCCGCAACTATTGGAAATATCTTAAAGCAAAGTTAAAGAAAGAAAAAAGTGAAGTGGTTAGTGCCACTACCCAGTTGAAACTTCTTGCACCCGACGGCAAAAAGCGATTGTCCGATGTGCTGGATTATAATGGGATAATTGAATTGGGTAAACAGTTTCCGAGCAAAAAAGCAAATCGTTTTATTGAATGGTTTACTTTTAGCGATGAAAGCATTGACGGGAAAAGCAAAACAAAAGCTTATGCGCTATTTGATAGTTCTTTTATCAATAGCATTGAGGTTGTCACCGTCAAAGGATTGCAACAAATACACGCCTATTTATTTGGCGGTCTTTATGATTTTGCAGGACAAATCAGGCAAAAAAATATTTCAAAAGGAGGATTTCAATTTGCGGTTTCCCACTACCTTGGCAACACACTTGAACAGATAGAAGCAATGCCCGAAAATACTTTTGATGCAATAGTTGAAAAATATGTAGAAATGAACGTCGCGCATCCATTTATGGAAGGTAACGGCAGAAGCACTCGGATATGGCTTGACTTGATATTGAAAAAGCGCCTAAAGAAATGTATTGATTGGAGTAAAATTAGCAAGCCAGATTATATGAACGCAATGATGTTGAGTCCAACGAAAAGTAGTGTTCTGAAATCACTTTTGGGAAAAGCACTTACTAACAAAATAAATGACCGCGAAATGTTTATGAAAAGGATTGATTACTCATATTATTACGAAGAAAATGCCTAATTAATCTATTGCATTATGAATACGAAAAACGTAACAAAAGAATTTGTTATTTTAGAAGCTAAAACCAATTTAATATGAGACTTATAGAACTTTATGAAGGAACACTATTTGAGTGTCAAATGATTAAAAATCTTTTAGAAAATGAGGGTATTGAGTCAAACATAAAAGATGAAATTATTGGAACAAGAGGAGGAAGCATGTGGAGACCAGCCGGGGGAGTAAAAATAATAATTTCAGATGACTATTATAATAAAGCAATAATGATTGTAAATGAATTTGAAAAATCTCGTAAATCCAAATAATTGTAAATTAATCCACAATTTTATAATTAATAACCTCCTCCGGTGTTTTTCTTGGGGTTGCTGCTGATACTGCATCTACCGTTTTATCAACATTACCAATTCTTAAAGCTATCACTGCCTTGTAACCTGAAGGGATTTGAAACAGTTTTTTATTTGAATTGATATTTCCGACCGGACCGCCATAAATCCGTGCACCAAGACCAAGGCTATGGGCAGCAATGAACATACTTTCTGTGGCCAACCCGCAGTCAAAATCGGGCGTGGTGCCGCCTTCTGATTCAACCCCAGATACAATAATCAGCACATTTCCTGGAATTATATCATTAACTACGTCCTTCATAGTGGCTTCATCTTTTACTACAG
>JAAYJR010000432.1 GCA_012522835.1 Bacteroidales bacterium | reverse complement strand
TTAAATGGATAAGAAAGATACTGTTCAAATCAGAGCACAAAGGGAGGCGGAAAATTTTCTGAAAAACGAAACTCAGTTTCATCTTGGAATATTGCCTACAGAACAATCAAATCCGAAAACCCGCGGGCTGGACCGGATATTTGCAAATGAACCGGTTGAAGGCGTGAGGACATTATTGTCGGTCGACACGGATATTGCGGAGATGGCTGAAAGAATTTTCGCCAGCAGACAATATAGAAAGATGATTTATGATATCGAACTTGCAGTTAAGTCCGGACATAAAATCGTTTTTTCGGGATGTGGCTCTACCGGCAGGCTCAGTATTCTCCTGGAATCTATGTGGAGACGATTTTTTATTAACCTTCACAAATCCGCACCTGAACTATACTACAGGATCAGACAATATGAAGATAGCGTATACAGTATAATGACTGGTGGAGATTATGCCCTTATCCGCTCAGTGGAATCTTTTGAGGATTACCAGGAATTCGGACGGCAGCAGGTAAGGGAACTTAATATTGTTAAAGGTGATGTGCTGGTAGCCATAACGGAGGGAGGAGAGACCTCTTCGGTCCTTGGCACAGTGGCTGAGTCGGTCGATCGCAAAGCGGATGTTTTTTTACTTTTTAATAATCCGGCGGATATACTGGTGAAGAATATTGAGAGGTCGAAAAAGGCTATTGAAGATCCGGCAGTTACTGTACTGGATCTCTATTGTTGTCCCATGGCTATCGCAGGATCAACAAGGATGCAGGCCACAACCTCCGAACTTCTGGTAGCAGGGGCTGCCCTGGAAACGGTTTTGCAGAATATATTAAATGAAATTTCAGGAAACGAAACCGGACAGTCAGAGGCCGTGAGTTTTGATTATGCCAGATCATTCAGTGACCTGCTTGCCGGATTGAATTCACCCCCAAACCTGAAGAACCTTGCTGATTATATCAAACTGGAGACGGATGTCTATAAAGAAAATGGGCTTGTGACATATTTCGCTAAGGACCACATGATTGATATTTTTACTGATACCACGGAGAGAGCACCTACATTTATGTTGCCTCCCTTTACTAAAATCGACGACAATGTATCTCCACCATCATGGGCGTTTGCTAAAAATCCTCTTTATCCCTCTCCTGAAGCATGGAACAGTATGTTAGGCAGGCCTCCGCGCTGTCTGGAATGGGACAGCAAACTCTACTTAAAATTGAAGGCCCCTTCATCTTTAATGGATAATCCTCCTCTTATTGACTTAAAACAGATATTGAAATTTTGTATAGGTAACGAGACTGACAACTCCAGACTTTCGCGGTCACCAAATATTGCTGTCAATATTCTTGGAAGTAATGAGCTTTCCGGAGAAGATTATCAGAAATACAATTCTGCATTTCAAAAATGTGTTTCGGCTTATCAGAAATACTATTCTCTTGTTGTTGGCAAAGGTGATTTTTCAGCGGATTATAGTATAAACTGTCCGGTTGCAGAAACCACGCTCAATCTCTTCCGTCATCTGGCTTTTAAGCTTGTCCTTAATACTATATCCACCGGCACTATGGTTATAATGGGAAGGGTTACCGGAAACTGGATGAGCTGGGTTGATGTATCTAACAAAAAATTAAAAGACAGGGGTATACGCCTGATATCTGAAATATGTAACATGAGTTATGAGGATGCATGTTATGAACTTCATGAGGCTCTGGAAGAATTGAAAATAATATCATCCGCTAATGAGGAGAGGTTATCACCTGTTCAGTATACTATAAAAAAAATAAGAGAAAAAAGATTGCAATGAATTTTACACCCTTAGATACAGTAATTTTAATAGCATACCTGGCAGGAATAACCTGGTTCGGGATAAAAATAGCAGGTAAACAGACTTCTACAAAAGACTATTTTTTGGGTGGACGAAAGATGCCCTGGCTGGTTGTATGTTTCTCTATTGTGGCAACCGAAACAAGCGCTCTGACCTTTATAAGCATTCCGGGACTTGCCTATGTTACAAACCTTAACTTTCTTCAGATCACTCTGGGATATTTTCTGGGAAGGGTTATTGTGGCATGGATTATCCTCCCTGCCTACTTTAAGGGAGAGATAGGAACGGCATACAGTTACCTGTCAGGGAGATTCGGTGCGCCAATGAAGAACCTGGCATCCGGAGTGTTCATGATAACACGGCTGGCGGCTGACGGGGTGAGGGTTTTTGCAACGGCGATTCCTTTGGCTATTATATTGCAGGGGACTTCCCTGGCCGGTACTTTTTCAAACAATCAGATGTACATTGGGGCAATAATTATCATTGCTCTGGTGACCTATAGTTATACATTTGCCGGGGGACTAAAATCTGTGGTCTGGATGGATATGGTTCAGCTGTTTATTTACCTGGCAGGCGCAGTGGCAGCTATTATAATTCTGGGGAAAAATCTGGACGGGGGATTATCCGGCGGTATTTCCAAAGCTCTTGAGGCTGGCAAATATGAACTATTTGACCTATCATTTGACAAAAGTATTAAGGAATTTTTTGCTACTCCTTATACACTCATAGCAAGTATTTTGGGCGGAGCTTTTCTTTCTATGGCATCTCATGGAATTGACCAGCTGATAATTCAGAGGCTCATAGCTACCGGATCACTTAATGCCAGCAGGAAAGCATTGGTTACTACAGGAGGTATTATTATTTTTCAGTTTGCACTGTTCCTTTTTCTCGGCAGTTTGCTGTATGTATTCTACGGCGGGGCTGATATTACCCCTGATGAAGTCTTCCCGAAATTTATCATTGAGGAGATGCCGCAGGGTCTGACGGGAATTATCATTGCCGCACTCTTCGCCGCTGCTATGTCTACTCTTTCGAGCTCTCTTACAGCATTGGGGTCGTCTACTATGTATGATTATGTTATTCCCTATTATAAGAAATTAAAGCCATCGAACGAGATGTTGATTTCAAGGCTTATAACCAGCATCTGGTGCATTTTACTTGCCGGCTCAGCAATATTTTTTATGAAAAGTGCTCAGGCGGTGGTCGAGCTTGCTCTTTCAATTGCCTCTTTTACTTACGGCGGACTGTTGGGAGCATTCCTGTTGGGGGTTCTTTTTAAGAAGCCTGAGCTGAAACATGCCATACCTGCTTTCCTGACCGGAATAATCACTATGGCTTTTATTATTATATTTACGCAGATTGCCTGGACGTGGTACACACTAATAGGGACTGTGGTAACCGTACTGGCAGGTTTAATGCTGACAGGTATATTGGGTAAAAAAGAATTAAAATAAATTGAGGCTTCAAAGCCAAATTTAAACGACCATGAATAAATTTTCAATGTTTAACTAAGTTATATTCATATGAACTACAGGCTTTTACTTATTTCAATAATACTCACATTGGGGTGTTCTGATCTTTTTGGCTTAAATACTGAAAGTGACAGTACCAGCAGAAAATCTGACCTGGAATTATTATTGAAGATAATACCTCCTGACCGTATATCGAACGGAAGGGTATCATTTTTAGATGAAACTTTTCAGGACTGGTTGAAAAGGACTGGTGAGTTACCGCCGGTATTTGAATCAATGCCTTCAATACCAAATTTACCAGATCCTCTGATTATTGATGAAGGAGGAAGAAATATACCAGTAAAGACAAAGGAACAGTGGGAGAGACAGCGTCAATGGATGAAGGAACAGCTTCAGTATTATATTACGGGCACTTTTCCGCAGCCGCCTGACAATATGGAGGTATCGGTTTTAAGTGAGTATCTGGATAACCGCGTCAGGGTGAGGATGGTTGATTTAAGGTTTGGACCGGAGCAAAAAGCCAGGCTTACTGTAGAGTTGATGATTCCTGAAGGTGAAGGGCCTTTCCCTGTTTTCCTGACCCAGTGGAATCACCGTGAATGGGCTCAGGTTGCTGTCCGTCGCGGTTATATAGGATGTGTATATGCAGGAGCTGACTCAAAGGATGATACTGAGTACTACTCTGAGTTATGGGCGGGAGAGTATGATTTTACACGGTTAATGCGAAGAGCATACGGAGCATCACGGGCTATTGATTACCTATATACTTTAAAGGAAGTTGACAGGGAGAAGATAGGGATAACTGGACATTCACGGAACGGGAAGCTTTCTCTGATTGCAGCGGCCTTTGATGAACGCATTACAGCCTGTATCCCAAGCAGTGGGGGCACTGGCGCCGAGGTTCCGTGGAGGTATAATTCACACAACTTTGATATTGAGGATATTGCATACCTGGCTTGTGCTCAGCCGGCATGGCTGCATCCCAGGCTGCGGTTTTTTATTGGCAGGGAGCATAAGCTTCCGGTTGACCAGAATTTTTTCATGGCCCTGATAGCGCCACGGGGACTGATGTTAAGCACCGCTCTTTCAGAGGGAGCCAGCAATCCCTGGGGTATTGAGCAGGCATATCATGCCAGCAAAAAGGTGTATGATTTTTTTGGTACTCCTGAAAATATTGCTATCAGGTCCCGTTATGGATTACACAGTGTATGTGCCAGGGATATGGAGGATTATATTGATTTTTTTGATTATGTTTTTGGACGCAGCAATCGTAAGCCGGAGAACAAGCTGTTTTATGATTACAGTTTTGAAAAGTGGGCTGATCTCAGTGGTGAGCAGATCAATGCGGAGGATTACGAACCAAAAGGAATAACAGATCTGCTAAGTGGCTTATCAGGAAAAACAATCAGTTCGGCAGGTGATTGGAAAAATAAAAGTTATGATATTATCCGGAAGATAGAGTGGGCTTTGGGAGAAGAGCCGGCGGGTGTAACAAATCCGGGACCAGTCAGATTGTCAAAAGGTGGCAGGGGAGAAGTTAGTTTTGGTACTTTTTTAGTGCGCCCTTTAAATATTGATGGTATTGGAGTTATGTCGGTTAGTCCATACAACGGGTTTGGTGACCAGCTATTTGGTTATTTGTATTATCCGGAAAATAACGAAGGTAATCCTGTCAGAAATAATCTTCCGGTACTGATTTACCTTCATGAATATGACTACTCGAAAGGCTTTAATTCATATCACCGGATTGAAGAGATTATCAGGTCTGCTGTTAATGAAGGTTATGCAGTTTTCTGTTATGACATGATCGGATTTGGTAACCGTATTGAGGAAGGTACACATTTTTATGACCGCTATCCCCGTTGGTCAAAACTGGGCAAGATGGTTACTGATGTTCGCGGGGCGGTTGATGCTTTGGTGAATATGGAGTTTATTGACGGCAACAGGATTTTTGTTTCAGGCTATTCTCTCGGAGCTACCGTGGGATTGTATTCAGCAGCCCTGGATGAACGTATTTGCGGAGTTATCTCCGTGTGTGGTTTTACCCCGATGCGCACCGAACTGCCGGATAGAGGAACAGAGGGTATTAAAAGGTATTCCCACTTGCACGGGTTGATACCACGACTAGGTTTTTTTACAGGAAATGAGGAGCGCATACCATATGATTATCATGAGCTGCTTGGTGCAATTGCACCACGGCCGGTTCTGGTAATAGCTCCGGAGCTTGACAAAGATGCACATCACAGCGATGTTGTGACATGTGTCAAGGAGGCCGGTAAAGTATATGATTTATACGGATCACCTGAAAATATTGAACTGTTCTCTCCTGAAGATATCAGCCGTCTGTCGCCCGAAGTAAGGGAGAAAATCTATTCATGGCTTCGATGCCAAAAATGATTTTTATTTTTACCGGGTGATTTTATTATTTATTTTTGATCAAATTAAAAAAATTGATTCAATGTGCAATAACATATTTCTTTCTTCTGCCGGAAAAATATTTAAACTTATGCTTTTTGCTTTTCTCTCTTTCATATTACCTGCCACCGGACAATTACCACCTGCTTTCAGTATGGGAAAAGTACCGGAAGTGCGTGAAACAGGGCTTACACGTAAGTACTTGTCACCTGTCAGGATTGTCCATGCCATTGACCCTTCCGGTGAGATGGTTAAAAATCCGGAGAGTATACTTATACCGGGCAACGGACAGGCTGACCTGAACAGTGGTAAATACCTGACACTGATAAACGGTGAGGGTGATAGCGCAGCAGGGATTATCCTTGACTTTGGAAGAGAGATAAATGGAGGTGTTGAGATTATTACTACAAGAAATAATACTAAACCTGCGGGCAGGGTACGGATCAGATTTGGTGAATCTGTGGCTGAGACGATGAGTGATACGGAGGATAATGGCGCTACCAATGACCATGCTATGAGGGATTTTATTGTTACCCTGCCATGGCTTGGAAAATTTGAAACCGGAGAGTCGGGTTTTCGTTTTGTGAGGATAGACCTGGTTGGTCCGGGAGCAAAACTTGAGATAAAGGAGATAAATGCCATATTTGTTTACCGGGATATACCTTATACAGGTTCTTTTAAAAGTAATGATAAACGTCTTAATGATATCTGGATGACCGGTGCATATACCGTGCACCTGAATATGCAGGAGTATCTGTGGGACGGTATTAAGCGTGACCGGCTGGTATGGGTGGGTGACCTTCATCCTGAGGTGATGTCGGTGAATGCTGTCTTCGGAAAAAATGAGGTAGTGCCCAAAAGCCTTGACCTTGCACGC
>JAAYJR010000476.1 GCA_012522835.1 Bacteroidales bacterium | reverse complement strand
AAGTATTTTTGCAATCCCATTTTCAGGGAAAAGAGGATGGCCCGTTCGTCTAGGGGTTAGGACGCCAGGTTTTCATCCTGGTAGCAGGGGTTCGATTCCCCTACGGGCTACAAATTAATTTTAACAGATTTAAATAAAATGGCAAATAATAAGTCAGCTCTAAAAAGAATAAGGCAAAACGATAAAAGGCGTTTGCATAATAAATATTACGCAAAAATGACCAGAAATGCAATCAAAAAGTTGCGTAACGAAACTGATAAGGAAGAAGCTGCCAACAGGTTGTCGGGGGTTATTTCAATGATTGACAAGCTTGCTAAGAAGAATGTTATTCATAAAAATAAAGCTTCAAACCTTAAATCAAAACTTACACTGAAGGTTAATAATTTGTAAGAATTATTTTCATGATATTGCAGGGCCTCTCCATACTTTGGGGGAGGCTTTTTTTTTGTGTTAAAGATGATTATTTTTATGCAAACTCCAAATATCATGAATGAATACAGGAAAATCAATCTTAAACAGTGGGCAGTTGAGGACCGTCCCCGCGAGAAGCTTATCTCCAGAGGGCCAAGGTTTCTCTCTGATGCTGAGTTGATTGCAATACTTTTAGGTTCCGGAAACCTAAAAGAGACTGCAGTAGAGCTGGGAAGAAGAGTACTGAGCTCTGTGAATAACGATCTTAACGATCTGGGTAAAAAAGAATTAAGCTTTCTGACGACTTTTAACGGAATAGGAGAAGCTAAAGGGGTCACGATAATGGCTGCACTTGAACTTGGACGACGAAGAAAGGAATCGGGAGTTACCCGGAAAAAGAAAATTACCTGCAGCCGGGATGCGGCTGATTTTTTCACTCCCCTGCTTCAGGATCTTAACCATGAGGAATTCTGGATCCTTTTACTTGACAGGGGGAATAAGATTCTGGACCAATACAGGATTAGCCAGGGAGGAATATCGGGTACTGTTATTGATGTCAGAATAATCCTGAAGACAGCCCTTGAAAAATTGGCTTCATCAATAATTCTGTGCCATAACCATCCTTCAGGTACAATGGAAGCTTCGGAGGCCGACTTGAAAATAACCCGCAAAATGTTAAAAGCAGCCGGCTTAATGGACATTTCAGTGCTGGATCATATTATTATCGGCCAAAACAGTTATCTTAGTATGGCCGATGAAGGAATTTTACAGTAAAGTCCGGTAACAAAAATGATACTATTTTATACAGAAAAGCTTAATCCCCGTATAGAGTATGCTGCAAAGCTCATTTTTACAGATATTTTAAAGATCGGTATACGGATCACAACAAATAGTGCAGAGTTTTTGAGTTCAGGCCTTCCCAAAGTCAATTATTCCAATGAGCGTTTTGGCAACGAATTTTTTATAAAACCTAACAGTTTTTTATTTTATAAGTCAATTTCAAAACCAGTTGTCACCCCTTTATCCTATAATGGGGAACACTGTTTTTTTGAAAGCTCCGGTGAATCAGATCTGCCTTTTGATCCTTTTGCAGGTGCATTTTATTTTGTAACAAGGTTTGAGGAGTATATTGAAACAGTTACTGATAACTATAACCGCTATCCCTCTCACAAAAGCATTTTATCGGAATATAACCTTCTAAAAAAACCGGTTGTGAATATTTGGGCCCGGATGTTATCCGGCAAACTGAAAGAAAGATACCCTGCGATCGAAATACCCGGGCCGGAATTTAAATTTTTTTCCACCATCGATGTTGATAATGCATGGGGGTATGCACATAAAGGTTTTATAAGATGCTCCGGCGCTCTTATGAGGGCTGTTTTAAAAGGTAATTTTATTGAAGCCGGTGAAAGGTTAAAGGTACTTACAGGTATCAGACAAGATCCTTTTTATACTTATCCTTTGCTGGATGAGGTATTCAAAGATAACGAGGACCGGGTCATATTTTTTTTCCCACTTGGCGATTACGGCCGCTATGATAAGAATATATCCTGGAAAAACAGAAATTTACAGGAATTGATTCGTAACACCTCTGCTAAATACTCTGTTGGAATTCATCCTTCCTATTCTTCGGAAAGTATTTCAGGAGAAAGATTATTGAAAACAGAAATTTCAAGATTTTCAAAAATTACCGGGACAAAGCCTGAAAAGAGCAGGCAACACTATGTTCGCCTGAGACTTCCTGAAACCTACCGGAGGCTCATCGACAACGGGATAAGAGAGGATTATACGATGGGTTATGCCTCACAGACCGGATTCCGGGCCGGTATATGTACCCCTTTCTGTTTTTATGACCTGAACAAAGATATGGTTACACCGCTTAAGATATTTCCTTTCCAGGTGATGGATGTTACACTGCATGATTATTTAGGGATGACACCGGACCAGGCAAATGAGGAGATTGAAATACTGATGAATGAAGTAAAAAAAGCCGGTGGTACATTTATAAGTATATGGCATAATGAATCACTTTCCGGACGGGGAAATCGGGAAGGATACAGAGAGGTTTTTTATAAAATGAATGAAAGGGGATTTAATTGGTCAAATGAGTAGTATCCTGAAATATTTAAAGCATAAAGAACTGGATTACCCTTCGTGGGACAGGTGCATAAGTAATGCAGGCAACAGCAGGGTATATGGTTTATCGTGGTACCTTGACCGTACTGCAGTAAACTGGGATGCACTGGTATGGGGAGATTATGAATATGTTATGCCGGTTACTTTGCGCAGAAAGTTCGGAATAAAATATTTATACCAGCCCCTTTTTTGCCAGCAACTGGGAATATTTCCTGAACCACCTTCAAATATAGCTGAGCTGTTTTATTCAGAGATTTTAAAAAGGTTCAGATTCACCAATATTTTACTCAATTCAGCTAATCAGCTTCCAAACATTAATGGCATTAAAAAATTTTCACCCCGTAGTAATTTTCTTTTAAATCTGGCACGTGATTATCCTTCCATAAAAGATGGTTACACAAAGAATACACTTCGCAATATTAAGAATTCCGGCAGATCCGGGTTGAATTATGTTCCCGGTATCTCATTAAATGAGTATATTGAATTTTTAGGTGAAAATTTGCCGGTGGGAGTATCGAAGAATGATCTGGATAAATTCAGGAGTATAGTTGCATATTGCAGGTACAAAAGTATAGGTGAACTGCCGGGAGCTTATACCGCAGAAAACAGATTATGTGCTGCAGCTTTTTTTTGCCGGTGGAAGGAGAGGATTATTTATCTGAACCCTGCTTCAGATAATGAGGGAAAGAAGTTTAGTGCAATGTTTTATTTACTTGACAGTTTTATATCGGCAAATGCCGGTCAAAATATTACATTAGATTTCGAAGGTTCGATGGTTCCTGGTGTAGCCCGGTTCTATAAAGGATTTGGCGCTGAAGCAGAGTTTTATTATCCGTTGAAAATTAACAGGCTCCCCGTCCCGTTTCGATGGATCAGGAGATAGAAGGCTCATATTTTTTCGATCAATCCGTATATAACCGGATTTCCTTTTCTCACACTGATTATAAAATCATCAATATACAGATTGTTTTTCCCTTTATTCCAAATATATACTTTTAACTGAGGATTTTTAAATCTGATATCAGATAACTTTATGGAATGATGTGTAGTAAACCAGTTATTTTTCTTATAAAAAATGTCGAATGATGTAGCGCCCCAGTGTATTGTATTGTTATTTGATTCAAGGGCCGCAACCAGGAGTGTCTCCTTAGGGTTAATATTGCAATTAACTTTAATTGAAATATCTATGAAGTTATATTTGTTTGAAATTATTTCATTTAAATCTACAGAGAATGATGGTGACCATTCTGTCAGGCTGTCGATATGATATGAATAGCTGCCCGAGTAACTCAATGAGTCGCAAAAATATTTTTCATTCAAAGGAGACCAGCTTTTCGAAGGCTCAGATTCAAAACTGAGAATATCCACGTTTTCGTTACTTACAGGTTGGGGATCTTTTGAGAAGAGGTATGTGGTTCCGCCTGCATAATTTCTTTGCTCTGCTATTGACGGGAAATAATCCTGAATGACAGGTACTGTCAGTGGATTATTTAAGGAGATACACCCCAGATATAGTTTATTGTTATGAATGCTTTGATACTCCAGAAAATTTATAAGACCGTTTAATCCGTCGAATGAATCAAACCAGGTAAAATCGTTATTAATTTTATCTCTTTTCAGGTAGTAGTCTGTTATTTTCCTGTCAGAATCTATAATTGCCGCAATATTGGCATTAGTGTTTGAAATTTTTTGAAAGTCACTTACAATATGTTCATAAGGGGAATTGTAAAACAGTTCAAAATGCCTTCTTCCAAAGGTTAATGAAAAAATATTAGTACATAGAATTAAAGCTACTATTAATAAATTAATTCGTGGGGATTGTATCCGGATATGGCCAAATAGTATAAAAAACAGATATGGAAAACTGAAAATTAAAACTGAATATTGCAATACCGCTGAAATATATTTTGAATAAAGGTATCCCGTAATAATGGGTAAAAAGAACCATACAGTAAACAAAATCAATTTTTTGGCAGTGAAATTATTCTCATTTGAATATATGAGGCCTGAAACAGCCAATATTAGCATAATTGTTACAGAAACCACTGAAAAATTACAAATATAATAAATATATCTGAAAAAGAATCTGTTGTCAGGTTGTCCCAACCATGCTCCAACCCCTTCAAGCCTTAAATGACCGATAAATATATTCAGGTGGGGGATATAGAGCAGAAAAACAATTAATCCTGAGATTAAATAGCCTTTCAGATATTTTTTATTGATCATAAACAGACCGCTAAAACCAGCAATAAATGCAAACAGTAAACTAAAGTAGTGGTTATATGCACAAAGTGAAGCAGACAAAATAAGAAGGCAATAATTACGAAGTAGTTGATTTTTAGGATTTTTAATTATATTGGTTAAGAAGTTAACCAATAATAAAGAGAAAAAAAGTCCGCTGATGTATGGACGGGCGATCTGACTGTATATCACTGTAAATTGAATAGTTGCCAGATAAGCGGCTGCAATAAGACCAACTGTTT
>JAAYJR010000312.1 GCA_012522835.1 Bacteroidales bacterium | reverse complement strand
CTGCCGGATTGCCAGCTGATCTTCCAGCCCTTATCCGGTACAGACATTTCATTTTTTTCCTGCTTCGCATTTTTATCCCTGCGCCATTTATGGACAGGCGCAGTTGACAGATATTTATGGTAATCATACGATTTCTCAACAGGAAGTCGTTCCACTTCAGAAGTAAACGGAGATGAAGGGTATTTATACACTGAATCAGAATTGATCATAACAGGTGATAAACCTGATGCGGCAGCTGCTCCTGCCAGTCCGGCTGTTGACCTGCCGATGAAATCCCTTCTTGAATAATTTTTTGCTGACATAATTACGTAATCAGTATTTTTAAATCTTATTCATTGAATACCACCAGAGAATAACCATCACATACCGGAATTGTAACTTCAATATAATCTCCTGCTTTTTTAAATGGCAAAGATTTCTGCTCAGGTGCCAGATAGACCTTTTTTATATTTTTACCATCGTGGCGCAGTGAAATTTTTACATTATGCAATTCGAGTGGTTCTTCGATCATCTCAGTTTTTGAACCTCTGAGCTCAGGGACATATGACAGCAGGTGGACCATTCTTCTTCCCGGCTGTTCCGTTACAAAAGCCCTGGCAAATGACGGGAACCTTTCAGTTTTGATAACAGGGTCAGGCAGATAATTATTAAGAACATTAGCAAAGACAGTTCTTAATTCAACAGAAGCCTGATCGCTGTATCCGGAAAATATTCTGTGACTGAAATGAGCAACATTACCGTTAACTGTCAGGGCAGGTTTTTCAGTCACTCTGTCGGGAGGTGTATAATAGAAAGCATATTCACCATCCCAATGCCTGTTATAATAAGGCTTAACAAGGTTTGCCCCAACTTTCGTGCCGGGTAAAGCTTCAACATCCACTCCTGATGCATACAGGGAGAGGGGCATATTTGGCAGTCCCGGATTATAACTGCTGTTAACAGTAAAATATGCAGGATCATAATCATTTTCTCCGATATACTTCACACCCCATTCATTTTCGAGTGCAAATTTCGTTTTTTCCAGGTTCAGTCCTGAGCTTCCGGTTGATATCACGGCTTTACCGGCAGCAATATGCGCTTTTACACGTCTGGCAACCTCATCGTTAAATGTCACATCATCAGGAATTACAAGAACTTTATATTTACTCCAGTCAGAGTGGGTTGTAACAACATCAAACTGTTGTTTAAGCTCGCACAACATCCTTACAGCTGCTTTCAGATGCCCGTCGCTGCGTGCCATTCTCCGGATAAACTGATTACCTTTGGCATAGACTATAGCAATTTCGGTGATGTTTTTTGCATTATCATACCATGCATCCATTGTCTGCAGCTCTTTATATATTTTCTCCAGTCTGTCGAATACCGGTGTTATAAGGTCACCACGGGGATGAAAATGTCCGCCGACATTTGGAATCATGCCATTTGCCAGTCCGTACAACAACTCAGATTTAATTGCAGCCTCAGGACGAAGTCCTCCGAAATCGCCCCATCTGTAAAAGCGGCCGTTCATATTCAGCACGGGGATATCTCCAAGAGTACGCATATATGCTGAAAGCACGGGCAGGACCTCATAACCGCCATGAGCAGTAGGCAGGTGTTCGCATTCGAGATGAGTTCCCAGTCTGGCCTGGTCTGCATAGGTGATTCCGTTGAAATAAAGCATAAAATTCGGGTTAATAGCCCTGGCTGCTTTCGCAATATCTTCAGCCAGCCTCAGGGAAGACCCTGCTGCAAATTTGGCAACTTCCTCCTCATCGGTCCAGTCAATACCCTGTTCCTTCATCATATTAATACATACCGGACAGACACAGGGAATGCCATTTATGCAATCGATAAAAAATCCCGATACAGGATAATTATTTGCAATCTCCTTAACCATAGAAATCAAATGGTCGCGGTATGCAGTATTCGGACACATAGTTCTTACCCATGGAGTTAATCTGGGGTCCCTGTATACACGTCCGTCAGGGTATATATTGGTCCAGTCGCGGTGCTCATAGCCCTCAGCACTGCTAATGCCTCCGTTCAGATAAGCAGTTAATGCAATTTCTTTCCGTTTACATGCATCGGCAAGCTGTCCAAACAGATCATATTTCAAAGAGGGGTGTTTTATCCCTATTTTTGTATCGTAGTAGGCCATACCCAGGTTACAGCGGGCATGAAATGTAAGGTAATCAACTCCGCAGGCTTTAATCCTGTCTGTATATTCCTCAACATCAAATGTTTCTCCAACATCAGGACATGCCGGCATAGTATGGTTATCATAGAAGAGGCTGTATTTTGGCTGATGAACCCCTCCCGGATTGTTTGTGTAAGCCTTGTTATTTTGTGGTAATGCTGCCAGAGAAAGCATAAGGCAGATTACTGACAAAAGAATTTTTTGCATTTTAATTTTCATTTAAAAATTTTTATTCAGTAATTTATCAGGATCAATCAGTAATTGTAGCTTTTGCAAAAGCCTCTATAAGCTGTTCTTTTGATACATTGGAGGCTTTCAGGTAAAGTCTGTTTCCCAGTGGCACTGTAACTGAGCTTCCCTGTCCGGTTGCAAGATTTTCTTCCTGTCCCAGATTTTTATACAATTTGATATCAGAAGCATTAAGCGGCAATGCCAGTTTTTTACTGTCAGATATATGCCAGTATGTAACATACAGCTCATTTTCTCTTTCAATAATATATGCCCTGATCTCTTTGCTTCCACCTGCTGCCTCTGTGATCTGTTCATAAGGCACCAACTCTAAATTATTTTGTTCGTTCAACAGGAGAATATGCTCCTGTTGAAGATTTTGCAGCATTTTCTTATGTTCATCTGTAAGCCAGTTTTGTACCCTTACCTCTTCCCAGCGCCGTAGTACTTCCAGGTTGTCAGCTGTCCTCGGGTGAGCATCAAACGTACTCAGGTTAGCATGTATTGATACGGGGCAGTCCCATGCAGCAGCCCTGCTGGTAACAAATTCCAGCATATCAGGTTGAGTTCCTACTGTATTTTCAGATGGTACCCAATATCCCAGCCATCCAAAATTTATTCTTGTGAAATCTTCCTGCATCCTCGGAGCCTCTTCGGAAGGGTGTCTTCTTGTTTCGTCTTTTAATACTTCAGGCCTGAAGATGTCAAAAGCATTTCCGCCACTGAGCATATGCCAGCTAAAGTGTGTTTTTGCTGCTCCTTCTGCAAATATTGGTTGTGGTTCCAGACGCCTGAATACTTTATATTGCGCTGAAGCAACATGGAACCAGAATGGGTCGTTTACGCCTTCAGATCCGTCAAAGTAGATGAATTTAAATCCTGCATCATAGATATCGGCCAGTGTTTCGGCGATCTGATCCTGCAGGTTTGTATTCTGATCTATATAAACGCTGGTAGCACCATACTCGCTTACATCCAGAAGTCCGAAAATATACCCGACAGGCTGTGTATTTACTATTGTTTCATCGACACCCCGCAGACATCCGGTGAACATATAGGGTGGGGTAGTTGTGTATCCTTCGTAAGATATCAGTTCTGTCCCTATTTTTAATACCCTTGCTCCGTCAGCCATTGTTGTACCTTCGGGATTCTGTTCGATATATATTTCAGTATCTGTTTTACCCAGAGGTTTTGCCAGGGTATAGTATCTTAAAATGTTAAGGCGGTGGTCAGGGACCGGGGTTACGAGCCGGCTGTCTCTTCCGATGTGTGAATGCAGATAATGGACTCCCGGGAGTATACCCTGTCCCTCGATTTTTGAGAGCATTTTTTTTAAATCTTCCTTGCCCTCAGGATATTTATCCAGATTAAAATCATAATCCCCCAGGTTTCTGTATCCCCGGCCTTTAAGAAACGACGGATAGTATATTACCATATGGCGGAATCCGGCCTTTTTTGCATATTCCAAATGCCTGTCAAGGTTCTGTGGATTAACATTTGATGACCAGTAATAACCGTATTTTATCCTTTCATCCTTACGGCTTTTTGCACCTTTAGGCAGGTTGTAATCATCCTCCAGTTTTGCTATTTTATCGAGGAGCTCTTCTGTTTTGCTAACTATAAGGGCAGCTTCGGTACCTTTAAGTTTTACTTCTTTCACAGCATCAGCCTTCATAACCCGGTAACCGTTACGCCTTTCATTGTCTATACGGGCATATTGGTCAGTTGCCAGAATATTGACAGCCACATTATCATCCCAGCTTACATTCAGCCATTCGCCAAAATGTGCCCTGTTACGGACAGGCAATTGCAAGATACATAGCTCTGAAGCGGGGGGCGGGGTAATTTTAAGGTATGCCGGATAATCTTCAGGTTCGATAATAAAATCTTCTAAGCGGAAGCTTATATAATCGGGAGTCTCTTTTACTTTTATTATGGCTTCATAAGGGAGTACTTCAAAGCCTACAATCAGATTATCCCCTTCCCTGTATATTGTATCGGCAAAGAATGTTGTTCTTTTATTGGGATGGGCCAGCTTTACCTCATTATTAAAAGGCCTCTCCTGGGTAACGGTAAATGCCGGAACATTTTCACCCAAAACCAGGCACTCCTCATTAGTCGGTTTATAGACCAGGCTTTTGGCAATCCCGTCACTGCCCAAAGTGAGCCTGACCTGATCGTTCTCAACAATGATATCGTCACTTTCAGCCGTTTTGGTATTTGTAGTTGTACATGAAATCATAGTTATGTACAACGCTGTTAATAATAGTGCAATTGGTCTCATAATGGAATATTTTATAAATTAGTTTTCGAATACAATAAGTGAATAACCATTACATTCGGGAACTGTCACATTGATATAACCGTTCTCTACCTTATGACGCAATGATTTCCGGCCAGGTGCAATATACACTTTTTTAGGCGCTTTCCCGTCAACGCGCAGTGATATTTTTACGTTGCTAAGCTTAATAGGTTCTTCTATCATTTGTGTTTTGCCTCTCATCTCAGGAACATATGAAATCATGTGCACCATTCGTCTTCCAGGTTGTTCAGTAACAAATGCCCTGGCAAAGGATGGCAGGTCATCTGACTTAAACACCGGATTAGGCAGGTAGCTGTCAAGTACATTTGAAAACACCCTTTTCAGTTCTACTGATGCTTTGTCGGCATAGCCTGAAAATACCCTGTGACTGAAATGGGCAACTTTGCCGTTTACGGTAAGGGCAGGCAGATCAGTCACTTTGTCGGGAGGAGTATAATAGAAAGCATATTCACCATCCCAGTGTTTGTTGTAATAAGGTTTTATAAGGCTGGCCTCCACTTTTGTCCCGGGAAGCGGCTCCATGTCAACTCCTGTCGAGTATTGCGACAGCGGCATGTCTGGCAGTCCGGCGTTAAATCTTTTATCAACAGTGAAATAGGCAGGATCGAAGCTGTTTTCGCCCAGATATTTGACGCCCCATTCCTTTTCGAGAACAAATTTTTTCTGTTCAGGATCCAGTCCTGAGCTGCCTGAAGATATCACATACTTTCCTTCAGCCAGGTGTGCTTTGACACGACGAGCCACTTCGTCATCGAAAGTAATATCATCAGGAATAATCAGTACTTTATATTTGCTCCAGTCGGAGAATGTAGTAACTACGTCAAATTGCTGGCATAGTTCACTCAACATTCTGACAGCGCTTTTTAATTTTCTGTCACCACGGATAGCCCCAATCTTTTTTGGGAAGACGATAGCTATTTCCGTAATATTTTTTGCATTATCGAACCATGGTTCCATAGTCTGCAGTTCTTTATATATACTTTCAACCCTGTCAAGCACTGCACTTTCAAGGTCACCGCGCGGATGGAAATGTCCTCCCACGTTAGGGCGCATACCGTTTGCAAGCCCGTATAGCAGTTCCGACTTAATAGCAGCTTCGGGCCTGAGTCCGCCGAAATCCCCCCAATCATAGAACCTTCCTGTCATATTAAGAACCGGCATATCACCGAGAGTACGTATATAATGAGATAATACCGGCAGGTATTCATATCCCCATGCACCAGCCGGGAGGCACTCTACTTCGAAATATGTGCTAAAGTCAAATTGTTCTTCATATCCAGGATTATTATGATATATCAGCAGATTGGGATTAATAGCTGTTGCTGCATCATAAATATCTTTTGAAAGCCGGAGGGCAGAAAATTCTGCAAATTTAATTACCTCCTGCAGGTTACTGTGATCTATCCCTCTCTCATTCATTTCTTTCACACATGTAGGGCATACGCAGGGAAAATTTTGCAGGCAATCGATGAAAAATCCGGAAACAGGATAGTTGGTGGCTATCTCCTCAACCATTGCAATCAGGTGGTCACGGAAAGGGGTATTGTAACACATCGTCCTAACATAAGGGGTCATTCTGGGCTCGCGGTATTCACGGCCATCAAAATATATTGTATTCCATTCGCGGTTTTTCAATCCCTCTGCACTGCTTATACCTCCGTTCAGGTATGCAGTCAACGCGATCCCTTTTCTTTTACAGGCATCAGCTAGTTGTCCGAACATGTCGTATTTAAGAGAAGGGTGTTTAATACCTATTTTGGTATCGTAATAAGCCATTCCGAGATTACAGCGGGCATGGAAGGTAAGGTAATCTACCCCGCAATCTTTCAATCTGTCGGTAAATTCTTCCGAATCAAAATTTTCGCCAACATCCGGACATGCCGGCATTGTGTGATTGTCGTAGAACAGACAATATTTTGGCTGATGAATTTGAGAAAATATAACAGAGTTTGATGCAGCTATGAGAAGTATAATTATTGCAATTCGTTTCATCTTAATATTTTTTGGATCCTTGATTTTCTTGTTCGCAAGTATTTAATTTTCAATTACATTTCTGCGAAATGTGATTAGTTCTTTTGGCAATTTCTTCTGGTTCTGTTAAAAAATCTGTCAATCTGGCCATTTTGTCTGCACCTGACAGGTAAACAACATCAAACTCTTTTAGCAGAAGCTCAAAATTTAGTTTGACTACCGGGTAAAAAAAAGCAGACTATTTGTAATCTGCCGGATCTTTTTATGGATCCTTATTTACAAATAGCCTGCTCAATTACAATATTAATAGCCGGGATTCTGTTCCAGACTTGGATTAATATTTATTTCATAGATAGGTATAGGCAATAATTCATATTTTGAATCAATGCTGCCTGTTTTGTCAAGGACAATTTTATGTCCGCGATACTTACCTACTGTTTCGACGGTGTATTCAGTATAATTTTCAGGGTCATCAGTCAGTTTCAACCCATAGAATTTTCTGTTTACACTTTCAACGAAAATTCCCCATCTGCGGAGGTCCCACCATCTGATAAACTCTTCCTGGCTAAACTCAATACGTCTTTCATTACGGACGATCTCCCTCAGTTCTGCAGGGTTAGTTTCAGTAACAGGAGGCAGATTAACAGCAGCTCTTCCCCTTACTTTATTGATAGTTTCATCCAGCAAGCTCTGGGTAATAGCATCACCGGCTTCCAGTTTAGATTCCAGATAGCCGAGAAGAATCTCTGCATAGCGCATACGGATAATATCATCACCTGATGATCCCCAGTCGCCTTCATAATCTTCAGTGACCATTTTTTTCTGGCCATATCCGGTTGCTCCTACCAGACCCTCTAATTCATTTGTAGGATCATATACTTTACCACGGAATTCTGTATAGAATGGAAGGAATACGCTTGCGTAAAGCCTCGGGTCACGGTTATCAAAAGGATTTGCAGGATCATACAGAGGTGATTCATCAATTGGCAATCCGTCATTCATCGGGAAAGCATCAATAAGTCCCTGGTAGAGGAAGCTTTCTGAATATCCGCCATAGAAGTCGGGGTGATAATTCCTCTGGTTATGTGAATTGCCATAAAGTCCTGCAAGACAGTTAGTAAACAGGATATTTTCTTTACTGCTTTCACCCACTTCAGAAAATAGTTCCTTATAGCGTGGATCAATTATATGTACATTCAGATCCATAGCTGACTTAAATGCAGCAGCTGCTTCTGACCAGTTTTTCTGTGTCATTAACAATCTTCCTTTAATTCCGTAAGCTGCAGCTCTCACGATCCTGCCTCTTTCAGACTCGGGCCTTTCGGCAGGAAGGTCAGGGGCTGCTGATGTCAGTTCCTGGATAGCAAAATCCTGGACATCTTTTTGAGGAGTCCGGCTTTGTGAATTGGCTTCTTCTATCGTTAATACATTTGTAATCAGAGGAACTGCACCGTAGAGAGTTGAAAGGTAAAAATATTCGTAAGCTCTTAAAAACTTAACTTCACCAATAACTTCAGCCTTTTTTGCGGCATCCATTTCTACCTTGTCGATATTTTCCAGAAAATAATTACATTTAAAGATAGTAGCATAAGCCCTGTTCCATATAGGCTGAACTGCCTGAGAATCACCTTCCCTTACATAACCGGAATATATAACACCAACAGAACCATGCTTATATCCTGCATTATCTGTCATACTTTCCATGATCAGGTATTCATTAGTGTAAGAGTTGTTTCCAACATTACTCATTCGATAACAACCGGTCAATGCCAGCATGGCATGTTTTTCATTCTGCCAGAAAGCAGCTTCTGATAAATCAGTCAGTGGTTGTTCATCTAAATATTCTTCGCATCCTGTTTGTCCTAATAAAAGAATTGAAAAAATTACTATGAACAAACTAAATTTATTTAATAGTTTCATAAGATTATTTTTTTAATTTATTAAAAATTAATTTCAATGCCCGCTGTATAAAGTTTTGAGAGCGGGTAGAACCTTCTTGATCCACCGACTGCCATTTCAGGGTCAAAACCAGAATAATAATTAGTCAATGTGAACAGGTTTTCACCGGTTACATACAGTCTTGCTTTTCCTATAGACAGGTTATTCAGGAAGCTTTCCGGCACATCGTATGAAATCTGAAGATTTTTGAGTCTTATGAATGTAGCATCCCTAAACCAGAAATCAACAGGGTTTTGCCGATAGAAGTCAGTTGTAGTTATCACCATCCTGGGATACATTGCATTTACATCCGGATTGGCTTCAGTCCATCTGTTCTCATAAGCCTCTCTCTGAACATTACCATTATTATCCAGCGGGAAGAAGTGTTCTATATTGTTCATGGCAACCCTGCCGCCTTCACCCTGGAACAGCATACTTACGCTGAAGTTTTTATAACCACCGTTAAGAGTGATACCATAAGTGGTAATAGGAAGAGGCTGGCCTATAACGGTCCTGTCATATCCTGAGT
>JAAYJR010000173.1 GCA_012522835.1 Bacteroidales bacterium | reverse complement strand
AGCAGGTCGCGGGTTCGAGTCCCGTGAGTGGCTCTGTGCCCAGGGCGGGACGAGAAGTTTATCCCGATGAATGAAATGAATCGGGAAGTCTCGTGAGAAATCTAAAGGAACCATAAGGAGAAGACGGATATTTGACTTCATTAGAAGATTAATCCCATTTTACTTAAACGTGATAAAAGAAGACACTGATAAATTTCGATAAGGTATGGACTGGAAAAATCTTCCAAAAGAAACAAGAGAAATGACTTCATTTCTCAATCTGGTTCTTGATGAGACAATTGAGTTGGGGAATGAAGATTTTGTTACAACCTACATCCGTTGTTTTGGGGTAAAATGCCATGGCATTATTGAAACAGCAATGAATTATGAATTAGATGAAGTCCATTGGAGATGTACCAAGTGCTCAAAGTCAGGTGTGATAAGGAATATCTTCGGAGATTTAAAAGAGTAATCTATGCCAAATGGAGTGAATTGGCAAATTCCTCATTCTGGAAAAACTTCAGGAAATCTTAGACCAATTCATATCCCAAAGCCAGAAAAGAAAAAAGAACCCAAAAATGTTATTTCGACAAATGATGGTAGAAAGCGTAAAAGCTCGTCCAGGGAAACTCAAATATTCCTTATAATGTTACAGAAGAAGGTATCGATGTTGAATAATTGCAGAAGGTAAAATATAATAAGGAAGTAGAAACACGAAATGGAGTAAAACAGATTCTTTTAGGCTCGAATGAAGAGTTTGAAGAAAGTTTCAATAGCATTAAAGAGGCTGTTTCTATATGGTTCAGCCTCTTTTTTATTAAATGAAATCTATACGATTTTTTTACCTTTTAATGCAGTAAATTTGTCAGGTTTTATAATCTTATCATTAATAAGTTTTTTCCATTTTTCAGCAATTTTAAGTTCTTCAGTCATATTCAGGTTGTCATATTCAGTATTATAAAATTCTAATAAGGTATCCGGTCTGTTTTTATCCACGGAATTTAAAGCAAGTTCTAGCAGTTCAATGGAACTATATTGCTGATGTTTTGTATTTACATTTTTTGTTTTATTTATTAATTGACATCCTGAAATGTCAGATAATTTAATGACTTTAAATTTCTCATTTTTGTCATAATGCTTATAGAAAAACAGAGTATTGGCATTTTCGTCAATTCCAATAAAAAAATTATCGCATATTTCATAGAGCGAAAGAGTATAACCTTGCTGCTCAATAGTTTGGTTAAGTGTTTGATACAATTTCTTTGTCTTTTTTTTATAACTTCTGCCGGTAAGAATGACAGGCAGGATAAACATGGCTAGCATAATAGCCGTGATAATTATTGTACTTGTATCCATTTTTAAATGATATTAATTGTTGAGTTCTCTTTAAAAAGTAAAATTTTAACATTAATGTATTTAAATGCAAGAAAATCAGTTAAATAAATTTTCATAATTAGACCGGAATCATTGTTTATTAATAAATTTCCTGTAATGAGCATATGAAATATTCAAACCGGTATTTTTGCAAATAAAAAATATGTAAGTTTAAAAATGGATCACCAAAAAAAATGGAAAGGGAATGCTATATCATATTTTTGAAATTTGAGAAAAATATTGTCAGAGAGGGTAAGCAACCGAATAATCGAAAATTTAACAAATCGTTCTTTATTAGTTGTTACAGTTGAACAAAATTGTTGATTTTTATCTGTTTTACCATAAGTAACTCTGTTGAATGTTATTTGACTGTTTTCCTCTTTTAATGAAAACAGTGGAATATCTGAGGAGTTATCAGATAAATAAATAACAGAGTCTTTTTTCGCTTTGTATAAATTATCCTGACCAGAAAAGTATGGATAATCATAATGGAATATTTTGCCTCCCACTATGCAAATCAGCACAGAGATGAAATAAAATACTATTATTTTAATCATATTTCTCATAGTGCAAATTTATTGATAGTTAAGATATTTTAATAATACCTGAAGAGAATTATAATGGCTTTTTACTGGCAATAATATAATCGCGATAAGATTTAACCAGGTTTACTGATTGTAACAGCATATTCTTTGTTTCAGCAAGAGACTTAAAGAATAAAAGTGAGTTTCGGGTATTAACCTCTTTAACTTTAATCCTTTTAACCTGAACTTTTTCTATCTCATAGAGAATATTAACTATTTTTATTCGATTAGCTACTAAATCTTCAATTTTTTCAAATTTCTCATCTTCTATGATTAGCAAGGCAAGTTTAAAAAATTGAGTAACTTCATTGATGAGTGATTTGATTTCTTGAATCTGAGATTCGGTAAAAGGTTTATGCTGATTCTCAAGGTGATCTTTAAGAGGAACAACCATATAATTTACAGAATGTGATATCTCCCTCTGATAATCGACAATTTGGATGATAAAATAGCCGGCATCTGCATCCTCCAACTTCATTTTGGAGATAGTAGGTATAATATTGCTTTTTTGCTTTTTTGTTTTAGAACTTAGCTGATCATTCATTTTCATTGCTTCCCTTATACTTACGATATTTTCATTAATGAAGCTGTCAAGTGCATATGTAAAAATTTTACCTGATGTATTGATTGTCTTAATAACTTGATTTTTAAATTTTTCAATGTTTTTGTCCGATGCATCATTTCCGCTGATAATTTCTTCTTCTTCAGTTTGCTTGCCTGATTTTCGTCTAAATACAATGTGAGTTCTTATAATTAGAATAATCGCAATAATTACCAAAGCGATTATAGCCAACATACCTGCTGAGCTAATAATCCATGCCATTAATGCGCTAATTGTAAATGCAATTAATGCTGTTAAAAACCATCCTCCAATAACTGCGAATACTCCCGATACACGGTAAACAGCACTTTCACGTCCCCATGCACCGTCGGCAAGAGATGATCCCATAGCGACCATGAAGGTTACATAAGTTGTCGATAAAGGTAATTTCAGGGATGTTCCCAATGCAATCAGGATACTTGAAACCATTAGATTGACAGAGGCTCTTAATTTATCAAATGCCGGTCCATTTGTGTCATCGATATCATTAATCCTGGTAAATCTGTTTTTTATGAAATTATTAACCGGCTCAGGAAAGAATTTTGTTATATTTTTATTTATTCTAACAGAACTTCTTACTATAGCACGTGCAAGAGCTGAAGATCCGAACCTTTCAGCTCCTTCCATCTGTCTTCCGAGATTAACTTCAGTTTGTGTGACAGCTTTAGCCTTTTTACTTGTTATCAGTGTTACTATCATCACCACACCTGAAATAAAAAGAAAAAGGAAAGGAGTTTTAACATCTCCCGTGAGCATGCCCATTTTTAAATTTGAAGGATCTAATCCTCCTGATGATTGCCAGGCCTGAAAGGATGTAAATCCGGCTGCCGGAACTCCAATAAAATTAACGAGGTCATTACCGGCAAAAGCCATTGCCAGAGCGAATGTTCCTGCCAGTACTACTATTTGAAGAATATCAATCTTAATTAACCATCTGAAAAACTGTAAAACAGTTGTCCATCCAGAAAGGCTTATCAATAGCAATAATCCTGTATGACCTTTTACCCATTCAGCTAGAGGAGTATTTTGATTTCCGACCGGAAAAGAAGAGAATGTTGAGCCATCAATACCTTTAATAAGTATAAAATAAGATATCATAGTAATAGCTAAACCACCAAAAAGTGATCCGAAATAAACCATCATCTTTTTGTAATTAAAGGAGAAGATAAGTCTTACAAGGTATTGGATGATTGTGCCGAATGTAAATGCAATTGCCACAGAAATAAGTATTCCGGAAATTATTGCCAATGCTTTTCCGGTGTTAACATACTGAACCAGTTCAGACATTGATCCTCCGAGATTTTTGATTTTTACTAATGACACTGCTACTGCCGAACCCAGTAATTCAAATATCAGGGAAACAGTTGTTGAAGTGGGCATGCCCAACGTATTAAAAGCATCTAACAAAATGACATCGGTTAACATAACAGCAAGAAATATGACCATGATCTCTTGAAACGAGAACATTTCAGGGTGAAAAACTCCTTTTCTTGCCACTTCCATCATTCCAGTTGAAAAAGTAGCTCCAATAAGCACTCCCAGCGCAGCAAGGGTTAACACTATCCATTTAGGGGCAGCTTTTGATCCTATGGCTGAATTGAGAAAATTAACAGCATCATTACTGACACCAACTATCAGATCTGAAAATGCAAGTGCAAAGAGAACTACTACAATCAAAAGATATATATTTTGCATAAACTAAGTTTAATTGTGAATCAAAAATAATTATTTTAAAGATTCTGTGAATACTCCATCCCGATTTATTATCAGGATCAATATTAACAGAGAAAGTTGGTGCACCACCACCCCAAATCCATCATGTGAACCATAAAATATGAATCCACCATTGAGGATAAATTTCTTCTTCATGGTAATTTCAAAATAGAGGCTGTAAGGTGTAAGGTCGCAATAAAGTGTTACTGTGCAACCTTTATCTGAAAAGGTATTAAGTATTGAGAAAGTTTCATCGAAATTTACCAGCAAATTGTTTTTTTTGGCAGAGGCTTTATCTCATCAAGACTGCCAAATGATTTATCTGTGATCATCTTATCAGAATAATAAAGTTTGACATTGGATTTCAGTGAGCAGGGGGGTCTTGAAAAGGTGTGTATTGTTTTACATTGTCACATCAGTTATATCATAAAAATACCTTTGATCGCTGTTAAATTAATAATTACTTGGAGAATGTTAATAGTATAAAAAGTGTGATGAGAACGGATTTGGTATGAGATTAAAATTTTCAACTCAAATATAGCTGGACTAAATATAAATTAAATGAAACGAACTATCTTTAATATGCAATTCATCGTTATTGTTAAGCATTTCAACCACATGGTAGCAGATAAACTTTTTGCATTGAAATTAAAAAAGAGGCTATTTACTCATTAAAGTAATACAGCCCCTCCATTTTACAACTTTATATAACTTCGACATTCATGTCATAAAAACATGATGCCGGTTAACGTAAATATTTATTAATTACACATTTTCAGGCACTACATAAGGATAACGATAATTCCTTGTCAGATAAGAATTGGCATCTTCATCACCGATAAACTTCTCAGAATAAGGATTGAAAGTAAGTTTCCTGCCGGTACGATAGGAGATATTGCCGAGATGTGCAAACGAAGTTGACATATGTCCTTCCAGAATTTCAGCATTCAGATCCTGCCATTTTCTGGTCCTCACTGTGTCTATGAAATTTTTGAAGTGAGCAAATTCCAGTGGCCTGATATTGACTGAATCTGTTGCTTGTGCATCAGCAAAATCTTTTAGTACAGGCAATTCAGGACTTGCAGCCTTCATGCTTGGTCCCGGTTCGTCTTTTGGTCCGAAGAATGTCTGGAATTCATTGCCTCCCAGGTACATCCACCCTTTTGATCCATAGAAGAAACATCCGCTCTTTGAATTAAACTCAGAATTTGTAAACAAACTGCGTACTTCCTGTTCAATGATGGTGCCATCTGCATACTCATAAGTAGCAGTCTGAAGGTTTGGTATCTCCTGGTCTGAATCCCATACATAAAAACCGCCGGTTGAATGAATTTTTACAGGATGTTCACGTTTCTGCATACCCCAACGCAGAAGGTCCATAAAATGGGTACCGTTATTACCGAATTCAGAAGTACTTGTATCCCAGTACCAGTGCCATTTATAATGGAATCTGTTTTCATTGAAGGGACGATAGGGAGCAGGCCCGAGATACATATCCCAGTGTACTCCTTTGGGAACAGGACTGTTTTTCATGCGTCCTATATCTCCCCTGTGACCATATACAATAGCTCTTCCCATGTAAATATCCCCAAGCTTACCATCATGAATAAATTTAATGGCCTCATTCACAACTTCCTCACTTCTTCTTTGTGTGCCAGCCTGAACACCACGACCATATTTCCTGGCTGCTTCAACCATTTTCCTGCCTTCGAAAAGATTATATGATATTGGTTTTTCCACATATACATCTTTACCGGCCTGACATGCCCAGATAGCATGCAGAGCATGCCAGTGATCAGGACTCGCAATTGAAACGACATCAATATCCTTATCTTCAAGCATCTCTCTCATATCCACAACTATTTTGGGGGTATTGCCTCCAATATTCTGGATATTCTTGATTGCTGCAGGGAATTCTCTCTCATCAACATCACATATTGTTGTTACCCTGACATTAGGCATAGCGGAATAAACTGCATAGTGCCCTCCGCCTCCATACATACCACCTTTGCCTCTGATACCTACCACGGCAACATTAATGATATCATTCGGACTTTTATTTCCGAATCCTGCTTTAATTACAGGTGCACTCAACATCATACCAGCAGCTGTAGTGGTAGTCTTTTTAATAAATTCACGACGATTTGTAACATTCATAATTATCTCTTTTTTATTTGTATTGAATTAATATTTTTTTAATCAGTATTAGTAATGATTCCAAAGGCAATTTACGAATAGAACGACTTTTGTCACGTCGAATGTGTATAACAGACAACATAAACATCACATAATTTTCTTTCGTTTCGGACGGAGGTTCTTTACCCATTGGTTTACAATGTATTCGTTCTCATTGATCCAATTTTTTACTCCCTGTCGGGGGTCTTCGCTCAGTCTGACATGGTAAACCAGACTGTTTAACTGTCGTTCGGTTAGCTGCATCCGTTCGAAAAAACGTACGGCACGAGGATGATCTTCTTCCATACCTTTTCTCGAAATGGTGTAAATGGTTTCCTTTTCTCCAAAAATATTGTAGGTATCTTCGAGAAAACGCAAATTGTAACGGGCAAAAACCCAGTGCGGTTCCCACCCGGTAATTACAATGTCCTTTCTCCGCCTTACCGAATCTTCCAGATGCCGTATCATTTCTTCTTCCGACAGGCTTAAAAGCCTATTGTGTAAAGCATATTTTTCAATGGCCAGCTGTGCCTTTTGCATAATTCCGGCCCCCTTGTCGATTCCGATAACCGGATACGGATAATTTTTTAAATCGGCAACCGATTGGAGCGTGCTGTATTCAGGTACAACAAATCCCGTCTGGGCTTCGGGGTAAGTAATTCCGATGGTTTCTATCAAACCGGGGTAGGCATCCATATACGACTGATGCGTTTCAGGAAGCCAGGCATCGGCAAAAATATCGGCTTCTTTCCCGGCAATTTCCCGATACACCTCTTCCACATTGGCCAACTTTAAAATCACCTTGTAGTCCATGCTTTCTTCGAGCAAAACAGCCGCAAGGTGGGTTATTGCCACGCTCTCCGACCAATCGGAATAAACCATTTTAACTTCCCTGTTTTCTTCTCCGGCAGGTTTTTGGGCACACCCGCCTGTGAACAAAAGAAAAAGTGCTGAAAAAACGAAATATTTTATTACTGTATGTAAATTCATGATGCCAATTTTTTATTTGAAAAGTGCTTTTAAAAAGCCAATGGTTTGTTTTCGATCTTTAATTATGAGTACCGGCAGATTTTTTTCTGCTGAAGCCAGTTTCTCCGATGTAGAGTCGATTATGATATCGGCCAGTTCCGACTTTATTTTCGAGCCGATGATGATCATGTCTGCCCCAGTGGTTAGTGCCTGTTTGTAAAGAATGTGGGCCTCGTCGTTTTCCGGGTCCAGCGAAGTGGTGCAGGGAATTTTCCCGGGGTCGAGTTCCTGTTTTTTCATAAACTTTTGATATTCCTTCCTTCCGTGTTTTTGAATATGATCCATCAGTTTTCTATCGTTTTCGGGTGAACTCACCGGAAAATATTTTAACGGAAGTTTGTAGACATGTTGGCATGAAACCTTGGCTCCGGTTAATTCCTGCAGGCGAAGCGCCATTTTAAGGGCCAGCGCGCTCATCTTGGAGAAATCCATACGCACCAAAACATGTTCAATGCGTGGCTGTGTGGTTTCGCTAATCAGCAGAACCGACGAAGGAATAATACTGATTACCTTTCGAACAATTCCACCACGGCCCTCGTAACCAATCTTTTTCCCCATCAGCGTGAAGGTGATGTTGTTTTCTCGTGCATACCTCACAATATTGTCGGTTGTTGAACCTTCAAGAACTATTATTTTTGTTTGGATTTCATTTTTTTGGATAAAATGAGCTTCAATTTTTTCTTCCAACTCGTCTTTTACAATTTCAGTAAGGGGTTGGTCAAGATGTGGAAAAGCAGCAACCATATCTGGTGGAATTTCATACGACTTAATTACATGCAGAAAAGTTACCGATTTTGGCTTGAAGTTTTCCATAAGAAAATTACTATACCGGATAAGCGAATCGTCCATCTCGCTTAAATCTAAGCAAATAAGTATGTGATCCAGTTTATACATCATATTGTTTTTCAGGTTAAACTTTTATTTCTTTACTTCCTTTTGAATATTTCCGGATGCTTTGGCCTGTTCTCTTTTTTGCATCATTTTGGCCAGGGTATCCAGGTATTGTTTACGTTCAGCTTCCATCCGGGTTTCCATCATTCCTGAGTGTTCTTTCTGAAGGCCCTTTAAGAGGCTCCACATCAGAATAATTAAAATGACAGCAAACGGCAAACCGGTTGAAATAGCCGCAGTTTGCAAAGCGCCCAGGCCGCCGCCTATAAGCAATACTGCCGCAACAGCACCTTCGGTCAAGGCCCAGAAAATACGCTGGGGAATCGGCGCGTCGAGTTTACCGCCGGCTGTGAGCGAGTCAACTACTAACGAACCGGAGTCGGAAGAGGTAACAAAAAAGCTGATTACCAAAACCACCCCAACAATCGAAGTAACAGCCGAAAGAGGAAACTGCTCCAAAAGCACATACAGCGAAGTGGCAATGTTGCCTGTTACCGCGCTGGCAATATCGGCCAAAGAATTCAGCTCCAGATATATGGCACTGCCGCCAAAGGTTGAAAGCCAGAGAAAAGTAAGCAAAGTAGGCACAATAAGAACACCCAGTACAAATTCTTTCAGGGTACGTCCTCTCGATATGCGGGCAATAAACATTCCCACAAACGGCGACCAGCTCACCCACCAGGCCCAGTAAAACACAGTCCAGTCACTCTGCCAGTCCGATTGCTTATAGGTTTCTGTCCAGAACGACAACTCAAAAAAGTTTTGAATATATCCGCCTGTATTTTGAATAAACGAATTCATGACAAAAAGCGTAGGGCCCACCAAAAGCATAAACAGAAGGAAGATTGCGCCCAGAATCATATTCATCTGGCTCAGTCTTTTAACACCTCCGCTGAGCCCGGCCACAACCGAACCGGTAGCCGCAAAGGTAATTATCGTAATCAGAATAACTTGTGTTGTAAGGTTGTCGGGTAAATTGAAAAGGTGAGTCAGTCCGGCACTTACCTGCTGAACCCCCAATCCGAGTGAAGTAGCAAGCCCAAATAAAGTAGCCACTACGGCAAGCACATTAATCACTTTTCCCCAGGGGCCGTTCACTTTTTCGCCAAGCAGCGGGTAAAAAACCGAGCTGATGGTTAGCGGAAGCTTTTTATTGAATGTGAAAAACGCCAGTGCCATACCCACCAAAGCATATATACCCCAGGCATGTAATCCCCAGTGCAAAAATGTTATTTCCATGGATTCGCGGGCTGCTTCTATCGACCGGGATTCGGCATCGGGCGGATTTATGAAATGGTTGATAGGTTCGCCAACACTCCAGAAAAGAATACCGATACCCATACCAGCGCTAAACAGCATGGCAAACCAGGCTACCGTTGAAAACTCGGGCCTCGATTTGCTCCCTCCCAAACGAATTTTACCGTACTTACTAAAAGCAATGAACAGCACAAAAAAGAGGAAAATATTTACCGACAATACAAAGAACCAGCCCCCAAAACTGGAAATGGAACTTTGTATATTGGAAAATACTTTGTTCATTGGTTCGCCCACAATTAGAGTAATGGCAATGAAGATAACAATTACAAGTGCCGATGGCCAGAAAACCAAGGGATCCACATCGAAATACTTTTTGCTGCTTTTGAGATGAGCTTCACTGTCTTTTGGTGTTTTGTTTTCTTCTGTCATAAAATCCGGTATTAATTGTTTCGTTTTTTTTGAATACGGGTTAAAAATAATATCCCAGGTTAATATTAAACCGCAAATGCCAGGTGGCATTATCAGTGCCGGCGGCCAGCCCGTTTGTCCATTCCGGCCCCAGCCACGGATGATCTTTTCCGGCAGCCGCATCGATGTACGTAAAAATATTTCCGGCTGTTACCAAAACACCGGTTACGTTCATATATGAATCCATAAAATTAGTAACCGATTTATTCAAATAGCCAAAGTCGTTGTAAAATTGAAGATTGGAAACCGGATGCCAGTCCACCGGCAGCGAATAGGAAAGGCTGAATGTGTAAACTTTTCCGTTTGCTGCCACAAGGTATGGAGCTCCGTAAGCCGTCATGGCAACCACATCGGTTGGTTCACCTGTCGGGTTTTCCGGGTTGTGTCCGTACATGGCCACTTGAGCTTTCAAAGCCACCCTTCCTGCCTGCATTTCGTAATGCCCCGCATAGGCAAAATGATTGCCGGTTTCTTCTGTATCCAGGTTATGCAAACCGCCATATTGCCCCGAAATGCCAATTTTATGGCTCGACTTTTCATTTCGAATTTTGTAAGCCAGCTTTCCGTTTAACTGGTTGGTTTCCTTGTTCCTTAAATCTGGCGTTCCGTCGCCGTTCAAATCGACGGAAGAAATATCGTACGAATAACGGCTGTCGGAAACATCCGAATAACTCCCAAAATTCAGCTCTTCTGCATTTTTAAAAAAGGCAAAGGCATATTCCCACCTTTCGCCCGAATATGTATATTTTATACCCATGTCATGGTCATCTTCCAGACCCAGATAGTAGGTCATGTTAAAAAACCAGTTATTGGAGTTGTATTGGGTAATGCCAAACGGCACCTGAGTTAATCCTATTTGCAGGTTTTTGTTTTCGCTGAAATCGTATTCCACCCAGCCCTGCTTTAACATACCGCCGCCGAAACTTTCGGAATATAACCGGTATTCTGCATTCAGTTTTACGCCTTTGTACGAAGCAATGGAATTGATTCGGAACATGTCGTATCCGAAGTCACCTCCACGGATTTTCTGTCCTTCTTTCCAGGTTGAAAGATTATAGTTGAAGCGCAGTGCGCCGCCAATCTGAACTTCTGGTTTTTCCTGACCAAATAAAAGAGAAGGAAATAAAAGAAAAAATAAAGAGAGAGATAAGCCCGGTTTAAAAATCATACAGAAACTGTTTATCTAATTAATATTTAAATATACAATTTATCGCTCATCAATATAATCATTATGGTAGTTTTTTGAAATTAGCCCAATCGGTTTTAAATTTTTTAAAATTGCTTTCATTAGTGGGCAATTAAAACCCACTGATTATTAATTGTTTATTTTTTTTGTTTTTGACATTTTTGTAATCGTTTTTTGTAAGCAGTTCATTTATAGACGTTTTTTCAAGTAGGGATATGCTCAAAATTTGTAATATTTTGTAGATTGAACGGTCAACTTTCAATTTGTTACCTACTATTGCAACTAAGCAGTACGCGATAATGGTATAGTAAATTTGGATTTAACAGCATTCTGAGTTGTTCCCCAAAAGGATTCAATTTTCAAATGATGTTCGGTAATGAAATAAGGAAAAGGCGGAACGAATTCCGCTCTTTTCTATAAGTCATACTTGTAAAGCTTTGCTAATGTGACATTCAACTCTTTTTCCATATTCAACAGTTCTTCTTTATTGTCGTAAAAAACCATCAATTCATAGTAGTATTCAGCTAAAGATATTTCACCCTGTTGCATTGCCTTTTCTAACAATTCGAGGATATTATTGTCCGATATACGTTGCTTGAAATCGGTAATACTACTTTGCAAAGCTGTTGCTTTGTCATGTAAAGTTTTCATTTCATTATAAAACTGAACTTTCGCATCAGCCTCTATGCTATTAACAGCTTCTGTTTTTAGTTTTGCATGCTTTATTGTGTGTTTATTACCCCAAAGTGGAATTGAAACTCCCAGGGTTACACCTTGAAATTGTTCGCCAACAACTTTTTCGCTCATATAACCTGCATTTATTTTTGGTAAATTCTGAGCAACCTGAAGCTGTTTTTCTTTTGAAGAAATTGCCAGTTCCTGTTTAAGCCAACTGAGCATAGAGTTATTATTTGCAGCTTGGGCATACCACTTTTCAAAATCAGGTTCAAGAATATTTGACCCGAAATCACTACCGCTAAGACTAATTTTTCTACCTGCATTAAATGATGCCAATTGCTGCAATGCAGCGTCACGGTCTATACTTATTTGTTCCAGTTGTTTTTCGGTATTCAAAAGGCTTACCTGAGCCTTGTTGTGTTCGAGAATGGTAGCTTCACCAGCATCCATTTTCTTTTTGAAAGCATTGGCAATTTTCAGATCATTATTTAGTCTTTTCTGATATTCCGAATACAAAGCGTTCAGATAGATTAATTCGTAGCAAATAACTTTCGCTCTTAACAAAACATCAAACCGTCGCTTCTTATATTCCATCTCAATCTGTTCATTTTTCATATCTGCAAGCTGAGATCTATAAAGATAGGCAGTAGGAAAATCGAACGATTGCGTAATTGCCAGGTCAGTTCGATTACCAATAATGTCCGGGCTACCCCATAAGTAGTTAAATGCTACTTCAGGATTGTCGGGCAATAAGTTTGTTTTATTTCCCATTTTATCGGCATCGGCATTTTTACGATATGCTGCCAGGGAGGTATTATTCTTTTCGATTTCAACCAAAACCGAATCTATGCTGATTTGGGAGAAGGCTGTAGAAACCGAAAACATAAATATTAGTATTATAAATGTTTTAATCATTTCGATTCATTTTTAATTAATCCTCTATTATTTAAGAACTGGTAGACAATAGGCACGATGTAAATATTAAGGATGGTTGAAGTAAGCAAACCACCTAATATTACCTGTGCCATCGGGCTTTGAATTTCGTTACCGGGCTTGTCGCCGTTCATGGCTAAGGGAATAAGAGCTAAAGCTGCTGTCAGAGCCGTCATAAGTATTGGCAATAGCCTGTCTTTAGAGCCATGAATAAGGGTTTCGTAAAGCGGTTCTCCTTCCTGCTGCAAATTTTGGTAACGTGAAACCAATAAAATGCCGTTTCGTGTAGCAATACCAAACAATGTAATAAAACCTATAATAGCTGGAATGCTTAACATTCCGGAAGTAATAACTACTGCAAAAATACCTCCAATGAGGGCAAGGGGTAAATTGAGCAATATAATTCCTGCCAGATTGAAGTTTTTAAATTCCTGATACAATAACATGAATATAATGAAGATAGCAGCTATAGAAGTTAACAGGAGCATCCTGGAAGCTTTTTCTTCACTTTCAAATTTTCCACCATATTCGATATGATATCCTTCGGGGAGTTCAATTTTGTCCTTAATATTTTGCTGTATATCTTCGACAACTCCTCTTAAATCCCTTTCTGCAACATTAGCTGATATAACAAGCTTACGCCTTACATTTTCCCGACTAATGGAGTTTGGGCCGGTAGATGAAACAATTTCAGCTACCTCGCTCAATGGAATTTTTCTACCATCATGGGTGTCAATAAGCGCATCCATGATGCCTGCAATCTTATCGGTATAATCTGTATTGAATCGTAGAATTAAATCGAAAGTCTTTTGTCCTTCGTAAATATCCGCCATCTTTTCCCCACCAAGTGCAATATCTACAAATTCATTAAACTGATGAATCGTGATGCCGTAAAAAGATAACATGTTACGATTGGGTCGAATTTGAATTTGTGGGATTTCAACTTGTTGTTCAACGCTTACATCTACCAAACCGTCAATATCACTAATGGTTGAACTAATTTGATTTCCTATGGAAAACATTTGGTTTAAATCAGTCCCGAACAATTTTATGGCAATATTGGCACGAGTACCCGAAAGCATATGGTCTATACGGTGACCTAAAGGCTGACCTACCGTGTACACAATTCCCGGTATGGCGGAGAGCTTTGCCCTGACTTCTTTTAAAAAGTCTTCAAGTTCCCTGCTTTCCAGAGAAAAGTTTATATCCACTTCTGCACTATTAGTGCTTTGCGAATGTGTATCCAATTCGCCCCGTCCGGTTCGCCTTGCTGTACTGTTAACTTGTTTTATGGAAAGCATTTCCTTTTCAACCAGGTTTCCCAAACGATTGCTTTCTTCAAGCGACGTACCGGGTTTTGTAATCACGGATAATGTTAGTGCCCCTTCGTTAAATTCAGGCAAAAAAGTTCTTCCTAAACCTGTAAACAGAACCAACGATATCACGAATAATCCCAGAATGGGAATAACTACAGTCTTTTTATGACTTAGCCCCCATTTTAATGACTTCTCGTAACCACCAATAAGCTTAATTGCAAGCCAACTGTCCTTTTCTTTTTTCGATAGGTATTTATCGCTTGAAAGCATCATCTTAGAAAGCAACGGAGTTAAAGTCATTGCTATTAATAACGACATAAAGAGTGAAACTATGTAGGCTATCCCAAGAGGTTTCAGCATACGCCCTTCCATTCCAGATAGGAAAAACAAAGGCATAAAAGCGACTATAATAATTAGTGTTGCATTGAGTATGGAGGCTCGGATTTCTTTGGAAGCTTCGTAAACAACGGTAAATGAGCTTTTTCTCTCACTTTTAGCTAACTGGAAATTCTGTCGCAATCGTTTATACACGTTCTCTACATCAATAATAGCATCATCAACCAAAGAACCAATAGCAATTGCCATACCTCCAAGGCTCATGGTATTAATATTTAATCCAAGCAAGTGCAAGAAAATAACCGAACCCAATAGTGATAAAGGAATTGCCAGTAATGAGATTATTGTTGTTCTAAAACTACCAAGGAACAGGAAAAGAATTACAATTACTAAAGTAGCTCCTTCCAGCAAAGCTTTTTGAACATTATTAACCGATGTTTCAATGAAATCTGCCTGACGGAAAATTTTAGTATTGACTGTAACATCAGGAGGCAGAGTTGCTTCGATTGTCTTTAACTTTTCTTCTATTTTCTCGGTTACAGCCAGAGTGTTTGTATTCGGTTGCTTTGAAATAGAAAAGATTATGGCCGGTTTTGCATTGTGGGAGGCATATCCCATTTTTACAGCACTACCAATTATTACTTCCGCAACATCGTCAACTCTAACCGGATTGCCATTTAAGGATTTGATATATGTGTTTCCAAGTTCTTCGAGATTCGATGTTCTTGCTATACCCCGTACTACGTATTCATTTCCAAATTCACGAACAATTTTTCCGGTTGAGTTTTGGCTCATTTCCTTACATGCTTCCGCCAATTCTTCTGTTGAAATATCATAAAAGTTCATTTTTAGTGGGTCCGCAAGTACCTGATATTGTTTATAATCACCACCAACAATAGTTACCTGAGATACCCCGCTTGTAGCCAAAATAAGTGGTTGTATATTCCATTCAGCTATGGTACGTAGTGCAGCTAAATCGGTTGAATCCGCCTGAAGGCTAAGAAAGAATATTTCTCCCATAACACTTGATTGAGGTGCCAGCAATGGTTTTGCAACATTATCAGGAATAACTTCCTGAATAGTCATAAGCTTCTCACTAACTACCTGACGGGCTTTATACACGTCAGTACCCCAATCGAAATCGACCCAAACAAATGAATAACCCAAGGCAGAAGAAGAACGTACACGTCGAACATCCATTGCTCCATTAACAGCGGTTTCAATCGGGTATGTAACCAGGCGTTCCACTTCTTCGGGAGCCATACCATGCGCATCAGTCATTACTATTACCGTTGGAGCAGTAAGGTCTGGGAAAACATCAATATCCATATTGGTTGCTGTTCTTAAACCGAAGACAACCAATACCACCGAACTCAAAATAACCAGGTATTTATTGTTCAGTGAGAATTTTATTATATTATTTATCATTGTTATTCTTATTAAAGATTAAACAAGAAAATATCAGTTGTTAAGCAAACTCAAATAATGCATACTGATATAATCAATAACTACGGTTAATGTACATGTCCCGAATGTGGGTCTAATGCTCCCGTTGCCTGTGCCAGTTTTACCTGCATCGCCCCACTGGTCACAATTCTGTCATGTTCAGAAATCCCTTTTGTAATCTCTGTCCGTAATCCATCAGTGCCACCAATACTTACTTCACGCTTTTCAAATAATTCAGGATTTACTTGTACGAATACATAATAAATACCTTGTTCCTCTAAAAGTGAGCCATTAGGAACTGTTAAAGCGTTGGAGTTAGTCACTGCTTTTAGAAACACTTCGGTTAAAGTGCCCGGTACAAACCCTGCTTTGTTCTCAATTTGCAGGTTTACAGGGATCATATAAGAATTACCAGTTACCGATTCTCCGTGAGGTAGTACTTTCCCGTTTAATTCTTTAAAAGAATATGTTTTGTTGTTATGAAGCGTTTTGACATTAGCAGAAACTATAGTGGGCAAAATTTCAAGATACTTTTGTTGAACCTGTGCAGTTAGCAATAGATTCTTATTTTGTGCAATAGAAACAAGTGCCTGCCCGGATTCCACAAACTGACCATTAGTAATATAAATTTGTTTTATATATCCGTTCAGGCTACTTTTTATTTGTTGCCCATTTGAATTAAAATTATTGACAAGATTATCATAAATTGCTTTTGCTGATTTATAATTATTCTTAGCATTTAGAAAATCCTGTTCTGAAATTATCTTTTCCCCAACCAATTCTGATTTTCGTTCATAATTTGCTTTCGAGGTCTCATAATTACTTTTCGCTTCTGCAAGTCGAACCGAAAGGTTGTTATCTGCCAATTCATTTGATGAAATTGAGAAAAGTTTTTGTCCGTTTACAACTTTTTTACCTTCAACCAGCCCATTATCAGAAAACAAAACAATTCCAGAGGTTTTGGCTGCAATAATGGATTGCCCGCCTCGTGCCGGTTCAATTTTAGCAACCGTCTTAATAACCCGACCAAATGCCTCACGGTTTGGAACTTCGGTAGCAAAATTAATTTTCCACGATTGTTCTTTCGTAAATACTGTTGTATTGGTTTGAGATATAACCATATTTTCAGATGCTTTGTGAGCGTCTTGGTGATTTACAAACACGGTTACTTCAGGCACAGTTACTTCAAACGTACCTTTGTCGTTTGCAATTTCAAATGTTAATTTTCCTGTTCCTTGTGTTTCGGGTTCAATGTTGAAACTGTAAATTCCTTTGCGTGTAGGTTTGCTAAGGGTCTGTTTTGTTTCTTTACCGTTTACGGAAAGTATAATGGTAATTTTACCTTGTTCTACTGCATTAAAATTTGGTAATACTGAGAAGTGTGATAGCACGTTAGCTGTTTCACCGACTATAAAAGCATCGGCTTCGGCAAATAATTCAAAGTCCGAACTATATGAGGTATATTGGAATTTTATTTCATCGTTCTCTTCTTGGTTCCCGACATCTGTCCTGTGGTCATTTCCCTCATGACTTTCTTCATCGTGATTATTTTCTTCATGCTCGTCATGATCGAGATCTTCATGACTTTCAATATCTTGGTTATGACCTTCGTGACTATTGCTTTGGTTGCAAGATGATATAAGAGAAGCCATCAGCACAACCAATAATATTTTATAATACATATTAATGTTGTTTAAATTTAAAAAAATGGTAAGAATGTTCCATCTCCATACTTGTGGAGTATGAACGATTTAAAATTTTAAAAATTTAAACAACAGGAGGTGCGCGTAAACCAAGAGTTCTGGTTACATAAGAAGTTATTGTAAAGGAAATTTCGGGAATGCAGGATACTGCTGCCGAAAATGAGTGAAATTCATCAAACTCAAAGTTTGGTGTAATAATAAAATCGTGATTATGATTATCGGGACATCTATTACAACTATGAGAAAGTTTTGATTGAACAGATGAAATAACTGCTGCTTGCTTGAGGTAACAACTATTATCTGAATTATTCCCATCATGATGATGATTGTGTTCAGATGAATCATGCGTATGCGCAAATTCATCATCTACACAATGTGTATTTTCAATACATACTTGTTGATGGTGATGATGGTGAGGAATAACAGCATGAGCCAATAAAACTATGTTAGCTATTATAAGAAAACTATATGCTGTTATTTTTTTTAACATTCGATACTCTCAAAAGTATTTCTAATTAAACGACAAAATTACAAAAAAGTTTTTTCAATTCAGTTGCAAAACGAGTACTTAGCCTAAAATCAGAAGGTAAGTCTTTTGAAGAAATTTTAGCTGCAAAACCAATAACAGATTTACTCGAAAATTTGTGGCTGCTTCTGCAATCCAAATATCACCTTGGTTTGCGAGTGATGTTTTAATAATAATTTTAACTTTTTCAACAGCGGCTTCTAAATTTTCATGTGCGTCTGTCCAGTTGTCTCCAAAAGCCAACTGAAATAAAGGATTTGGTGGAACATATAGCCCTTTCTGAATACCATAAGTGCCAGCAACTGGATGATAATTTATTTTTGAAAATTTAGAGTCAGACAATAAAGTAACCAGGGCCGCAACAGTTTGAAGGTCATCTACATCAGTTTTACAATCAAATTGAACTAATAATAGATCTTTTCTCTCTTGGTAAAAATTGTTACCAATGTAATATTTTTTAAATTTTTGACTATATGTTGTAAATTGGATGGAACTGTTTTAAACCTGTAGGTGGTATCGTGTATAATTCATTTTCAGTATTTAGTGATAAAAAACCTGTCTGATTGATTTTTAGTAAATTATTATGAGAAAATATTTTATTGTTGTAATTTACATGAACGATGAATATAATGCTATTATGTTAGTTGTAAGTTGGCGAAAAAACAATAAAATGACACTAACTTAAAATCATATAGCCATGAAAAAAATTGCCGTAATCACCATCTTGATTTGTAGTAGTCTGTGTTTAATCGCAAATGATACGATTACTTATAAAAACAATATTGATCTTTCATTATCAAGCATTCAGTTTGAGGATGGCTCTGTTCAACCAGGCCCTATCATGTTTTTACAGCTAAATTATAATCGGAATATCAATGATTTAATTGGTATCGGTGGATATGGTGGATATGGATGGTATGAAGAATGGATTGTAGAAAAGGGGGATAATTTTATTCATTATACTGCCACAGATTGGAAATACTCCATACATTATGGATTAAACTGCAAACTGCATATTTTGCCATTAATATTAAATACCATCAACCAAAGATTTGACGTCTATTTGTCCGGGGATATCGGACTTATTTCAATGTTTACAACACCGGCAGATAACATATCGCCAGAAAAAGGAACTTATTTTGATTATTCATTAATGGGAGGTGCTTCGATATTTTTGTCTAAAAAATTAGGCTTATTTGTTGAGGCAGGATATAGAGAATTTAAATACCACCAAGGACCTAATGTAAGATTTGGTTTAACTTACCGATTTTAATTCCTGCAGTTTTATTTCACTCATGTGATAAATGTCAATCTGTTATCACAATCTCATTTTTTCCTGTTTTGCCGGGATTCATTAGGGTAAAAACAATCCTTGTAATGCCATCCGGCCAGTAACGTCTGAGCCCATTATCCGTGACTTTTATAAATTCAATGACAGGAGTAACCTTTCTGGTATCAAATTTCATCTCCAGGTCAAACTCATCGCCCCGCAGCTCCAAAATGCCCGGTTCTTTTTCAAATACTTTGCAACAGGTTATAAAATTAATTGTTGTAAGTGTATCCTTAACTTGTTTCAGTTTGTAATCATCACGAACAATAAAACGTTTTTTCCGGTTAAGCTGATAGGTACGCACCCATTCTTCGACAGATGCTTCATCTGTATAGCCTCCAGCGATATCAGCAGAAAATATAGCTCTTTTTGCATTGGCTGAAAAGGTGGTGTTCGCTGCTTCATATTCACGGCCCTGCCTTTGATCTACTCCGTTTATTTTGGGCAGGTTATGGTATTGCGACTACATGGTCCATATTTCATAGCGCCGACCGCTAAAAGTTTTGGCAGTATAAGTTTCACGTCCTATATCAATAAGACAGGGTTTCCCATTGAAATATAGGACACAAGTCCCCAAATCGTTGTGGTTATGGCTTTCAGCATTATGGCCCCCCTTGGCGGCAAAGAAAAAGCCACTTGAAGACCCTTCCTGGTCTCGTGCACCCGCCACCTCGGTGTCCGGCAGCCAAAAATCGCTTATAAGAGCATTTTCTGCCGGTGAGCTTATAATCTCTTCAAGGTGTATCAACTGCATTATCTGCTCGTCGATCT
>JAAYJR010000110.1 GCA_012522835.1 Bacteroidales bacterium | reverse complement strand
TTTCATCTGTTTGAAATTTTGTAATTACTTAACCTCATTTATCTGATCAACAATTCATAAAAAATACTTTTTTGTCTTATATTTGAACATTAATGATACCGAAATGTTCACAATGTTGTAAAAAAAATTACCATCACATATGAATATCAATTCTGTCAGAAATGAATATGACTTCCCGGGAATAAGTCTCAGAACAACAGACAAAGATCCGTTTAAGCAATTTAAAAAATGGCTGGAGGATGCCCTTGACTCAAAAGAAAAGGAGCCTACAGCAATGTCTCTGTCAACCTATGGGTATGATGGATTTCCTGATTCACGTATCGTTCTTTTAAAATATTTCGATGAACATGGATTTATTTTTTTTACAAATTATCATTCTGATAAAGGCAGATCTATAGAAAAAATCCCTGCAGTAGGATTACACTTTTTCTGGCCTATACTTGAGCGTCAGATCCGGATTACCGGATATGCTGCAAAAACAAGCAGAGAAGTATCGAAGCACTATTTTCATACCAGGCCGTTAAAAAGTCAGATAGCTGCTATAGTTTCTGATCAAAGCCGTGTAATACCTTCCCGTAAATACCTGGAAACGAAATTCAGGGAATGGGATCTTAAATATAAACTTAAGGAACCCCCTGCTCCATCTGACTGGGGAGGATACATTGTTTCTCCGGTAAGGATGGAATTTTGGCAGGGACGTTTAAACAGGCTTCACGACCGCATAGTCTATAAAAAAAACGGCAATATCTGGAAAAGAGAAAGATTAGCGCCATGAATTAATAACCAACCAGGTTGCAAATAACAAAATGACATATTGTTATGCAGAACCGATGAACTGAACTAATCGAAATCCAGCTTGAATTTCCTTTTCAAGACATCCAGCATCGGGTTTTTCTTCACCATCTCAATATATTTATCTCTATCTGAATAAATAATTTTTTCCTGTTCGGATTCTGTGACCTTAACTTGTAATTCTATTCCCGAGTTTTTCAGTTCCCTGCGCAACCATGCAATCAATTCAGGTTTAATACTTTTTATCAGATCATCCTGCACCGAGTTATCAACCTCAAGGGTCAGGTTAAAGTTATCATCAACAGTAGGAACCTTAGATAAAGTAGATTGAAGATTTGGCCTGTCCACGAGTGTCTGTACATATTGATCCCATTTTTCCTTTAACTCTGCCGGATTAAATAATTTGGCATCCCCTTTATCGGACCAGGTTATATGCTGCTCTTTCGAAGAGATTATGTCATCCTTCATCTTACCCGACAACGCATCCTGGATTGATGGTGCCTTGTCGTCACGTAATAGCCTTTTTAGTGGCCGTTGAGGGACTGAACTTTTTATGGGCTCAGGGGATGAAGGAGACTGGGCCTGAATTTTTGGAGGTTTTGTTTCGGAGAAAACAGGTAATAAAATATCTTCCTGTATATCGTTTTCAGTTAAGTTTTTTTTTTTGTCAACTGAGCAATTTTTATCAGAGCCAGTTCAACCAGAAGCCTCTTATTTTGTGTGATCTTATATTGTACATCACAATCATTGCTGATTTCCAAAGCCTTAAGTAAAAATTCATTATCGCAGGATGCTGCCTGCATTTTATAGCGATCCTTAATTTCGCCGCCCACCTCAAGCAACTGCACTGTCACCTGGTCTTTACACACTAAAAGGTTTCGCAAATGATCACTAAGTCCGTTGATAAAATGGTGCCCGTCAAATCCTTTATTCAGGACTTCATCAAATATCATAAGTGTTTCAGAAACCTGATTATTCAAAAAGTGATCAACCAGCCTGAAGTAGTAATCAAAATCAAGGACATTAAGATTTGATATTACATCCTGGTAGGTAATATTATTCCCTGTAAAACTGACAATCTGGTCAAAAATTGACAAAGCATCTCTCATTGCCCCATCAGCTTTTCTTGCAATAACATTAAGAGCCTCCTTTTCAGCAGTGACCCCTTCATTTTTGGCAACATACCCCAGATAACCGGTAATGTCATCAATATCAATCCTTGTAAAATCAAAGATCTGGCATCGCGATAATATAGTAGGTATAATTTTATGTTTCTCGGTAGTGGCAAGTATGAAAATAGCATGCTTTGGCGGCTCCTCCAAAGTCTTCAGAAAAGCATTAAATGCCTGTGAAGACAGCATATGTACTTCATCAATTATATACACACTGTATTTGCCAACCTGAGGAGGAATGCGGACCTGGTCTATCAGCATCCTGATATCATCCACTGAATTATTGGAGGCTGCATCCAGTTCATGTATATTGAATGAGCGGTTTGAATTGAAAGCTTTACAGGATTCACACTTATTACATGCTTCCGTTTCCGGTGTAAGATCAGAGCAGTTAATTGTTTTGGCAAATATCCTCGCACATGTAGTTTTACCAACACCACGTGGTCCGCAAAAAAGGTATGCGTGGGCAAGCTGATTATTTTTAATCGCATTTTTTAATGTTGCAGTAATAGATGATTGTGCTACCACACTATCAAAAGAATCGGGCCTGTATTTTCTTGCTGAAACAATAAAATTCTCCATTTATCAGTAATCTTTCCTAATCAGCCAAATATACACAATTCTATTTTTTCAGAGGGTAAAACTTATTAACAAAGAGTTCACCGAAAACTTTTACTTAAATTAGCTAATTAACCTTACCAAACCCTTTTAATGCCATCTTGTATTGCTCCAGTGCTCTTCTTCTGGCATATATATGATCTACCATTGGTTCCGGATAATTACCCGAATGTACCTCAGGTACCCATTTTTTTATATACAACATATCAGGATCGAACTTTTTCTGCTGATTAGCCGGATTAAAAATACGAAAATATGGCGCTGCATCGCATCCTGAACCTGCGGCCCACTGCCAGTTACCATTATTTGACGATTGGTCAAAATCAAGCAGATGCTCCGCAAACCAGGCTTCACCCCACCTCCAGTCAATCAGCAGATGCTTGGTAAGGAAGCTTGCAACGACCATCCGCACCCTGTTATGCATAAAACCGGTTGTAATAAGCTCCCTCATTCCTGCATCGACAAAAGGAAATCCTGTCTGTCCATACTGCCAGCGTTCAAATTCAATTTCATCGTTCCGCCAGTTAATAAAGTCATAGCGTGAATCAAATGACATTTCAGCTGCCTTTGGGAAATGCCACAGGACAGCACTGAAAAATTCACGCCATATCAATTCGTTTAAAAATACCTCTGACCATTTCCTTGCCCTCCGCACTACTTCCCTTATACTTAAAGTGCCAAAACGCAAATGAACTCCTATCCGGGAAGTCCCGTTGACTGCAGGTATGTCGCGGGTGACTGCATAATTACTAATCAGCGGTTCTGATATGTCAGGAGATGGGATTTCAGGAGAACTGCCTGCAAAGCCCATTTCAGAAAGCTCCGGCATCTTAAAGTGAGCAGTTTTCAGAAATCTTTCTGTAAATTTTTCAGAAGGGAAAGATTCAATTTCATTCTGAAATAAAAATTTTTTCCACTTTTTGCTGTATGGTGTAAAAATTGTGTAAGGAGTTCCATCATCTTTCAGGATTTCATCCTCTTCAAATATTAAATGATCTTTATATAAATTAAGTGGCACTCCCCTGCCGGCAAGAAACCTGAAAATTTTTTCATCTCTCTGCCGGGCGTATGGTTCATAATCTTTATTACCATGCACAGAGACTACATTATACTCATCAAGAAGCGATCTGAATGCATCTTCGGGTGTAGAATAAAAAATCCTCAGTGAGCTTCCTGCAGATTCGAGTTTACTTTTTATCTTCAGGATCTCTTCATAAATGAAATTTACACGTGCATCATTTGTTGAATTTAACCTCTCTAAAATATTTTTATCAAAAATAAAAACAGGCAGTACAGGAACCCCGTTATCAAGCGCCTTAAAAAGTCCATGATTATCATTCAGACGTAAATCACGCCTGAACCAGAATATAATAATTTCACTCATGTATGATTATAAGATTTGAAGAAGGCAAATTATAAATAATTTTTCAATTTTTTTTCACTGTGATTTTTTATTTCTTTACATAAAAAACATAAAATTAGAAGCAGATGAAAAAAGGATTTGCCAGCGACAACAATTCAGGTGTCCACCCTGCGATCCTAAAAGCAATGGAAGATGCCAATCCGGGACACATGGCTGGTTATGGCAGTGATCCGTTCACTGAAAAGGCTGTTAATATTTTCAAAGAGCGCTTCGGAGAGGAAACAGAGGTATTTTTTGTATTTAACGGCACTGGTGCCAATGTATTAGGCTTGTCAACAATTACCAGGAGTTTCAATTCAATAATATGTGCAGAAACTTCCCATATTGAGGAAGATGAGTGTGGTGCACCTGAAAAATTTACCGGGTGCAAGCTTTTAGCTACAGAACATATAAATGGCAAATTAACACCTCAAATTGTCAGCCGCCATCTTAAAGGATTTGATTTTGAACATCATTCACAGCCAAAGGTTATATCAATATCACAGGCAACGGAACTGGGAACAGTTTACAGGCCTGAAGAGATAAAGAGGTTAGCTGATTTAGCACACAAAAACAGAATGTATCTTCATATGGATGGGGCCAGAATAGCTAATGCTGCTGTTTCTCTTAATATGGATTTTAAATCATTCACCAAAGATTGCGGAGTTGATGTGCTTTCATTCGGGGGAACAAAAAACGGAATGATGATGGGGGAAGCAGTAATTATTTTTGATCCGGAACTAGCCCTTGATACTAAATACCTTCGGAAACAAAGTATGCAACTGTTCTCAAAAATGAGATATTCAGGAGCACAATTTATTGCATATTTTGAAAATGACCTGTGGAAAGAAGCTGCTACTCATTCCAACAGCATGGCCAGGCTGCTTGCAACAGAAATTTCAAATATTCCGCAGATCAATATTACTCAGCCTGTGGAAGCTAACGGAGTGTTTGCAAAAGTTCCAAAGCAGATCATTAAACCTCTGCAGGAGCACTTCTCTTTTTATGTTTGGGATGAGAAAAAGTCGGAAGTGAGGTGGATGACCTCATTTGACACGACAAAAACAGAAATATATGAATTCGTAGAACTTATAAAAACACTTATGTCTGATAAATGAAGATATTCAACTACTATCCGAGTGATCCGAAAAAGCCTGACCCTGACATCGAAAAAAAAATTTTTTTTCACAGCCTCCTTATACCGGCAGCCTTCGTAGTAACTTTCTGGATAGTAAAGATCATTGAACAGACAACATCATTAAGCTTTGTAAAATTCGGCATCTATCCGTTACAACCAGAAGGATTGAAAGGTATTATTTTTTCCCCTTTTTTGCACTCTGATTTTAATCATTTGATCTCCAATTCAATACCCTTTTTTATTTTGCTTTTTGCGATAATTTATTATTACCGCAGAATATCTTACAGCATTTTTTTCGTATTATATTTTTTATCCGGACTTACCGTATGGCTTGCGGGAAGGCCATCCTGGCATATTGGAGCAAGCGGTGTAATCTATGCGATGGCGGCATTCCATTTTGTCAGCGGTATTATAAGGAATGATGTCAGGCTTCTGACAATATCGGTTGTAGTAGTTTTTTTATATGGCGGATTGATTTGGGGAATCTTCCCTATTGATCCCCGAATTTCATGGGAAGGCCATTTATGGGGCGCTGTTTCCGGAATAGTAATGGCCTTCTACTACAGTAAATACAAAATAAGGCGTTTTAAATTCGACTGGGAAGAAGAAGATGAAGAAGATGATGATGATGATAAAGACAAATCTGCCGGTAATGATGATCCTGACGAAAGTTTTAAGACTGAACTCCAAAATGATCAGTAAGTTTAACAACAGATTAAATTTTTCCCCTTTCAACTGATAATTTTTTATTTTTGAACCATACCCATATTTGACTAATGATTTTAACAACTGAAAATATATTACTTATTGGTTCAATACTGCTCTTCATTTCCCTTTTTGCAGGAAAGACCTCCTATAAATTTGGAGTTCCTGTCCTAATATTATTCATTACAATTGGGATGCTTGCCGGTTCTGAAGGCATCGGTAAAATTCACTTTGATAATCCTAAAACCGCCCAGTTTATGGGAATAGTAGCATTGAACTTCATTCTTTTCTCAGGCGGACTGGATACTGACTGGAAGGCAATAAAACCGGTATTATGGCAGGGATTGTCACTTTCGACCCTGGGAGTTATATTGACTGCATTTTTTTTAGGACTGTTTGTTTGGGCAATTACTGATTTTACAATATATGAAGGTTTATTGCTTGGTTCAATTGTATCTTCAACTGACTCAGCAGCTGTATTTTCAATTTTAAGGTCAAAAAGTCTGGCGTTAAAAGGAAATCTCCGCCCCACACTTGAACTTGAAAGCGGGAGCAATGATCCTATGGCCTATATTTTAACAATAGTATTCACAGGATTGGTAATTAATCAGGATTCAGGGCTTGCTAACATATTGTTAATGTTCTTTAAACAATTGATACTGGGAGGATTAACAGGTATTGTCTTCGCAAAAATCGGAGAGGTTGTAATAAATAAAATAAGATTTGATTATGAAGGCCTCTATATTGTATTGGTAATTGCAATTATGTTTTTCACTTTTTCATTTACCGATTTTATTGGTGGAAACGGATTTCTGGCAGTCTATGTATGTGCTGTATTTCTGGGCAACCAGGAACTTATACATAAAAAGAAAATCCTGAAATCATATGACAGTTTTGCATGGTTAATGCAGATAATTTTATTCTTAACACTGGGCTTACTTGTGTTTCCAAGTCAAATAATTCCATACATTGGGATCGGCTTGCTTATATCATTATTTATTATGCTAATAGCCAGGCCTTTAAGTGTTTTTATAAGCCTGTTTCCGTTTAAAATAAAATTCCGGACCAGGGTTTTTCTATCATGGGTAGGCCTCAGAGGAGCTGTACCGATTGTGTTTGCAACATACCCGCTTTTAGCGGGAGCCGAAAAAGCCAATATTATTTTTCATATAGTCTTCTTTGTATCCCTTACGTCAGTACTTATCCAGGGTACCTCACTGCCTATGGTAGCTAAATGGCTTAAACTTACCCTGCCGGAAGAACTTAAAAAAAGGACCCAAACCGATATGGTACTGGCAGACAGCATAAAATCTCTACTTACAGAAATAAAAATTGAAAAGGGAAATCCTGTTGTCGGGAAACAGATATTTCAGCTGGGAATGCCAAAAACCACACTTATCTCTTTTATATTAAGAAATAATAAATATGTCACTCCTACAGGATCAACTGTCATTGAAGAAAATGATACCCTGTTTGTGCTTTCTGAAAACAGCGACTCTTTAGTTGATGTTTTTAAATGTCTGTCAAAAGATCAAAAAACCTGATCAAACAATAAATCAGAAATAATCTGTTATACTTTTACAATAATTCAAACATCTTCTTATAAAGAGTATGTCATTTCTATAAAATTCAAATATTACCTCAGAGTTTACAAAAAAATTGTATTTTTACCGCCATAAATAAGAAGTTCATTTTAGTATATGATTAATCGCAGGATTATCCGTACCAAGGTATTGCAAATATTGTATGCCTATTATTCTTCCGCTGAAAGTTCACTTAGCAAAGCAGAAAATGAGTTATTTTTCTGTATAAATAAAACTTACGAACTATATCACCTTCTGTTTGCTTTAATCATAGACTTAGCCGATTATGCAGAACGACGCATAGAGATCAGAAAAAACAAACATCAGCCCACCGCAGAAGACCTTCAACCGAATACTAAATTTATCAGTAGCCCTGTAATCATGCAATTACGTGAAAACAGGCAGTTAAATGCTTATCTGCAGCAAAAGAGGTTAAATTGGGTTAATCATCCGGTATTAATAAAGGACCTTTATCTGTTTTTGACAGAATCAGATTTTTATAAAGAGTACATGGATATTAAAAACAGCTCTTACTTTGAAGATAAGAAGTTTATTGAAAAAGTTTTCAATAAAATAATTCTGGTAACTGAAGATCTTTATGAAGTACTTGAAGAACAAAGCATTTACTGGAATGACGATATTGATTATGTAATATCGATGATTTCTAAAACCCTGAAGAGCTTCAATGAACATTCAGACCTCAATCAACCCCTGCTACCTATCTTTAAAGATCTCGATGATAAAAATTTTGCAAAAGAGCTGTTAAGAAAATCGATCGTAAACCATAAAGAGATTCGCGACCTTATAAAAGAACACTCCCGCAACTGGGATTTGGACAGGATTGCGTTCATGGATATTCTTATCATGCAACTTGCAATAACTGAATTTTTATATTTCCCTTCAATTCCTACTAAAGTATCCCTTAATGAATATATCGAATTATCGAAATACTACAGCACCGATAAAAGCAGGAATTTCATAAACGGTATACTTGACAAAACATTAAAAGATTTGAAAGAGAAGGGTTCTGTAATTAAATCGGGACGCGGACTGATAGGAGAGACATAATTTAGCTGTTTATTTTTTTGTTTTGTCATTTAGTATGATTAAAACAAAAACAATTAATTAATTTTACCAGGTAAAAAATTAAATACTGTTTATATTAAATTTAACACAATGATGAACTATTTATTAATGATGCAACCTGAAGGACAGGATGCTAATCCGATGATGAGTTTTTTGCCGTTACTTCTGATCATAGTAATTTTTTATTTTTTCATGATCCGCCCTCAGATGAAGAGGCAGAAGGAGGTCAGAAAATTTCGTGAGAGTCTGGCAAAAGGTGACAGAGTTGTAACTACCGGAGGTATTTACGGCCGTATTATTGAAATCAAAGAGACAACTGTCATACTTGAAGTAGCAAAAGATGTACAGATAAAAGTTGATAAAAACGGGATCATCAAGGACATGACAGATGCAGCCCGCCCGCAATAGTTTGCCGGCGTGATATTATACATTAAACCTGAAGTGCATAATATCTCCATCCTGCACGACATATTCCTTTCCTTCTATTGCAATTTTTCCTGCATCGCGACAGGCATGTTCCGAGCCCAGTTTTAGGTAGTCATCATATTTGATAACTTCTGCGCGAATAAAACCACGTTCAAAGTCGGTATGTATTATACCCGCTGCCCTTGGTGCTTTTGTTCCTGAAACAAATGTCCATGCCCGGCTTTCATCAGGACCGGTAGTAAAAAATGTTTGCAGCCTCAACAGGCGGTATGCAGAGCGGATTAGCTTATTTACTCCAGGCTCATCCAGTCCCAGTTCATCCAGGAACATTCTCTTATCTTCATAGGTTTCCAGTTCGGCAATATCTGCCTCCGTTGCTGCTGCAATAATAAGAAGTTCACTGTCTTCATCTTTAATTGCAACTTTAAGATCTTCGACATACCTGTTGCCGGTTTTTGCAGAATTTTCATCGACATTGCATATATACAATACAGGCTTATTTGTAAGCAGAAAAAAATCTTTGGCAAGTTTTATCTCCTCCTCACTCAACTTTAATGTCCTGGCTGAATTACCCTGTTCAAGAATATTTTTATACTGAATTGCCAGATCATACATTTTCTTTGTTTTGGGATCATTGCCATGTTTCGCCTGTTTACCAAGTTTATCCAAACGGTTCTCAATCGTCTCCAGGTCTTTTAACTGTAATTCGGCATCAACTATCTCTTTGTCCCTGACAGGATCAACAGATCCGTCGACATGAGTAACATTATCGTTGTCGAAACAGCGTACCACATGTATTATCGCATCGGTCTCCCTTATATTTGAGAGGAACTGGTTACCCAATCCTTCCCCACGGCTGGCACCCTTCACAAGTCCGGCAATATCTGAAATCTCAATAGTAGTGGGCACTACTTTTTTCGGTTTATCTATTTCAGCAAGTTTAATTAGTCGCTCATCAGGAACAGTAATTACTCCGATATTTGGTTCTATTGTGCAAAAAGGAAAATTTGCAGATTGGGCTTTTGCACTTGACAAACAGTTAAAAAGTGTAGACTTACCAACATTAGGTAATCCGACAATACCACATTTCAGGGCCATATTTAATAAATATTTTTCTGTTGACAAAGTTAATTGTTTCTTCTCTTTTAATGCAATTAATAACTCAGACTTTACCAAAAATCATTTTAAACTTATACCACCGGATAATATCTAAATAAACAAAAAGAAATAGAACCGCAATTTGTACATTTGCCAAAAGATATTTAACAATAAGGTTTTAACAATTTTCCCGGAGGAAATTCAGGAATGGGATATGATGAAGATAATCTGACAAAAGATCTGAAAAAAAATAAGGAACTTGCTTTTAATCAGCTGGTAAAACTATATCAGGAGCGTCTTTATTTTCATATCCGCAAAATAGTAATAAACCACGAAGATGCAAATGATGTACTCCAGAACACTTTTCTGAAAGTATGGAATAACCTTGACACATTCAGGCAGGAGTCTGCCTTATACACATGGCTTTACAGAATTGCCACAAACGAAGCAATCACATTTTTGAATTCAAAAAAGAGACGTAACTGGATTCCTCTTCAGGATGCCACTGACCCACTAATGAACAGTCTGAAGGCTGATCCCTATTTTGAAGGAGATAAATTACAAATGAAATTGCAACAGGCGATATTAAAACTTCCCGACAAGCAAAGAATTGTTTTTAATATGAAATATTTTGATGAAATAAAATATGAAGATATGTCAAAAATATTGAACACCTCTGTTGGGG
>JAAYJR010000473.1 GCA_012522835.1 Bacteroidales bacterium | reverse complement strand
GCCTGGACTGAATTTGGCAAAAGAGTCTATTATTCTGATTATGATATTACGGACCTGCTGTCAGACGGGAATAACTGTATCGGGGTAGTTTTGGGTAAAGGATTTTATGACCCGCTTCCAATGAAAATGTGGGGAAATAAGAACCTTAGAGTTGCCCTTAATGTTATTGGCAGGCCTGTTTTTATTGGTAAATTAATCCTGAAATACAAAAACGGCAAAGAAGAAATAATAAAGACTGATGATTCATGGCACTTTGAATATGGGCCAATCTTAAAAAATAACGTGTATCTGGGTGAAGTCTGTGATGGGAGAAAAAAGATCAAAGGCTGGGACCGGCCTGGTTTTGATGACTCAACCTGGGAAACTGCCTTGGTACATGACGGTCCGGGCGGCCAATTACAAAAAGCATTCTTTCCTCCTGTTCAAATAACCGATACTATTATTCCTGTTGATATATACTCCCCGCGTAATGGAATTTATATAGCCGACATGGGAGTCAATTTTGCAGGAGTGCAGAGGATCAGACTAAAAGGAGATCCTGGTGATTCAATCGTTTTCCGGTTCGGAGAGCGTATTTATGACGACGGTATGCTCAATCCAATGACAACAGTTTGCGGCCAGATCAAAAGGCCTGGCATGGGTGGCCCTGGAGCTCCCGATACAGCCTGGCAAACAGATACATACATTATAGGATCATCGGAGGAAGAGTCTTATACTCCTGAGTTCACCTTTCATACCTACCGGTACATGGAGATATCAGGATTAAAATATAAACCGCAAATTTCTGATATCGAGGGACTTGCACTGAATTCAAATGTTCCAGACATCAACAGTTTTTCATCCTCCTCAGATTTGATCAATTCAATCCAGGAAGTTTCAGAGAGAACATTTCTATCCAACCTTGTCAGCGTCCAGTCTGACTGTCCCGCTCGTGAAAAATTCGGCTACGGCGGCGACCTGAATGCAACATGCGAGGCGTTTATTTACAACTTCGACATGCAATCTTTTTACCGGAAGACAGTTTATGACTGGGTCGATGCAATGAAAGATTCCATATTCATTGACACTGCACCATTTGTTGACACCAAATATTGCGGATTAAGCTGGGAATCAGCATTTATAATCACTCAGTATTATCTCTGCCTCTATTATAACGATACAGATTTCATAAAAGAGTTATACAGCCTTGATAAACAATGGATGGAAAAGGCAGCCCGGATTCATCCGGAAGGTATTGTAGATGCGGGCCTCGGCGACCATGAATCCTTAGAGCCTGTACCATCAGAATTAGTGGGTACATGTCACTATCTTTTCTGCGCAAGGATAATGGAACAATTTGCAACACTCATGAATGACAGTGAGGGTGAAGCGCAATACCGTCAGTTAGCTGAGAAACTCAAAACCATAATCAGAAAAGAGTATTGGGAAAAACCTGTCGAAGGAAAAATCAACAGGCAGACCCTGTTTGCCAGCCTGCTCCATTATGACATTATTCCTCCGGAAGAAGCTGCCTCTGCTGTTGATTCACTGATGAAATCAGTAAACAGCGCACCTGCAGGGCATTTCACCACAGGTATTTTTGGCACCAAGTACATTCTGGAGGCAATATCAGAATATTTATCGCCCGATAAAGTTTTTGAGATAGTCAACAGTACTGAATACCCCGGATGGGGACACATGATTGACCAGGGCGCTACAACAATCTGGGAAACATGGAAAGAGAGCGATAATGTCTACTCAAACTGTCACCCGATGTTTGGCTCAGTGTCGGAATGGTTTTACCGCTGGCTGGGCGGAATAAGGCCTGACCCCGGGTTCCCGGGATTTACAAAATTTCACCTGGCCCCCTGTACTCCGGAAAATCTGGACCATGTTAACTGCACTTACCATTCTCCTGAGGGAAAAATTGTTTCCAACTGGAAAAAAGAGAATAGCCAGTGCACATATTATTTCAAAATACCGGCCGGACTGACAGCAATGGTTAATATCCAGGTCTCTCCCACTCAAACCGTATCACTAACCAAAACAGATGATCCCGGTTTTCAGTCAGGCACTATCGCCGGATTACAATCAGGAAAATTTGATCTCAAAGAAGGGCATTATCAGGTGATTATTAAGTAGCTATAAGTTAATTATGAGGTGGTTATCGAATAGCTATCAGGTAGTCATCGAGTAATTATCAGGTGAATTCGTCAGTAAAATTTTCAATACTAACGTTTTCTGCAATACTTTCATCGCCATCAGTATAATCCTTCATCCTATCTGTAATTCAACAATGCCGTTGCCACACAATCTTTATCGGTTGTAAAGCGTATCCACCGTGTCTGAAAGCTTTCCGGAAACCGGAAGTTAAATTTTTCTCCTGGATTTACAGTCACCTCTTTATAAAGCATCCACGGCCCCTGTCCTGTCGGATCTGCTTCAATTTTAAATGTCACCGGTTCACTGGCATCGTGTCTGATTTCAAGTGAACGGTCATCATAAAAACCAATTAAAAACGGATCAGAAGATACTCCGGCCTTCACTGCACTGTTTTTCCAGGGGCCCCCGTGGCCAGCAGGTTTACCCAGTTGCCACAAATCGTCAATGACTCCCAGCCAAACAGCCGCCAGTCCGTCATCCGAACGCACGATATGTTCATCCGTCTCAGCATCCGGATCAATTCCTGTCATTACCAGCAAACCCCGGTAAGATGCATAATCATGTATCCTGAAATTATGGGAAGCCACCGGCCTGATTTTGGCAAAACCATCAGCATTCTCCGCAGGCAATTCATAAAAAGTCCCGGCAGCATGAAAGAGGTCACGTTCAGTAGCCACTTCCCGGCATATCCTCAACTGTGCGGCATCTGTCAGCTGCTTGAATTCAGCAGCTCCCAATGGCAGTCTCCATCTGCGGTTCTTATCGTCAATAACTAAAAGTGACGATTCATCAAAAGAGATAACATTTTCAGGGATCGCAAATTTTTCTTTTATGAAAGATTGTGTTTCCCGGTCATCTTTCCTGACAAGATTCAACTCTGCATCCAGTTCGTAATACCCGGCTTCGGTTTCCTTTCCGCTTTCAAACTTTACAGCAGCAATTCCCAGTGCACGGCGGTTATCACCTAATCCATATAACAACCCGCCAATTGATTTGTCATCCTTTACATTTGCAAGTCCTTTAAAAATCGAAGAGGGAGAGTTTTCTCTGTTATCTGTTCCTGTATAATTGAAACTTACCGTCACTGTGGCGGGTGAATTCACCCTGACACGAATCCATTCCCCCGGATCATCTTCGCTGAAAACCACATTTGCAGAAACCCCCGCCTTCAATATCACCGTTTTTAATTCCTTCCATGTTTGGTTTCCGTCCTTATCTGTCTCAAAAGCGAAGGTAACATCAGAAGTTCCATCATTGTTAATCCATGCCGAACGTTTTTCCCAACCTGCAAAAAGCATAGGTTCAGAAACTTCACCGGCTGCAACCTCTTCGTTTAACCAAACCGAACCCGAAGCAGTTGCAGGTCCCAGGCGATCAGGTTTTTCAGGAGAAGTAAACCACAGGTTAGAATTAGATTGTCCCGGTCCTTCAATTCCACCTTTATGTTTTCTCTTATTCAGAAACTCCCGATGAGCAGAATCATCACATCCGAAGACCAGCTGATTATTCCAGCGTGTAAAATCGCCAATCACTTTCAGGTATGCCGACCGGGGACGGACCCCGGCTGAATTTTCAGCGGTAAATGATCCCGGGAAGCGCCAGAACATACCATGCATGGTCATCAGGTAATCAGGATTATCTTCAGTTCCAACATCCCTGATACGCGGCCATTCGGTGTTCCATCCGTGAGCGCCGTCGTAACTGTGACTTGCCTTGGGTAACCTGAAAAAGTCCCAGCCCGTTTCAGGATTACGCACCCCCAGAAGAAGTGATTTATGATCCCACCCTGTTGTCCAGATTGGGTCAGTCTGAGGATTTTGATTTCCGTAAATACCACCCGGGCCCGTCACTTCAACGAATTGATTCCGGCGAACCAGCTTCCAGTCACGGCCATCCCATTCTGAAAGTGAGCCCGCTTCAATGTCAAACTGCTCAAGAGCCTGTTGGCCTGCTTCACCATTATTTGAATAAACCATTACTCCTTGTCCCGAGAATAACCCTTTTCCATGGACACCATCAAGAATATCCGAAGGAATATTGGCTGATTCAGCTTTTACCTTTCTGTTAATTACATTCCGGTCCTCATACAACAAGGTTGGCGCCAGAGTATTAACATCAACTTCATAAAATCCTTCCTCCATTGTGCCGTAGTATATTTTATTCGCCGGATCGAAAAGATGACGGGCATTTCCGGTATGTCTTCCGGGCATCACTTCGTAAGGTATAGCACTGACATTCCGCTTGGAATCGATAGCATAAGGCCCTATGAAAAGCTGATTACTTTCCTTATGGATCATCCGGTTGGCAGGTGTTCCACCGATACTCTCCGGACGAACGATCTGGTCCAGATCTGAAGTGATTTCATACAACTTATCGGAAGAACCAAACGGGAGGTGAGGTCCGTATGTAACTACCCATAATCTGTCAGCCCAGGGAACAACAGCCCCGGCTCCACACTCCCCTTCACTATTGTAATAAGCCAGGTGAGGATAAATGCCACTTATCTGACGGTATTTTGTCTCCATTTGATGATTGCTGCCATCTTTCATTGAACACGACAGCAGGAGAAAGAGACAGTAGAAAGAAAATATGATTTTGGTATTCATGTGCTTAGTTTTTTATTTTTTCCAGATCAATTTTATTACCCTTAATCAGGGCTGCATGTGCATAATCTTCTTTAAGTTTTTCCTTTTCTGCCGGTGACAATCCACTTTTTTCATCAATAATGCCTTCTGCCACCACAAGTTCATTATACAGTCCCGTCAGAAAATTATAATCATCAGCTACCATGTAGCCACTCATACTCTCCAGTTTCATTGCAAGGGCGTCCAGCAGATATTTATAAGCAACAAAGTCCTTATATTTGCCGTAATTTCGTTCCTCAATAAATTGCTCCGCCTCTCTCCGGAGGTCCCCGGATTCTTCTCCCTCAAAAACATGGTTTCCCTCTATCGGTAGTATTGTCCAAGGAACTTCTAAAATATCAGCGGCAAAACTTTTATCCCTTGTTATCGGTTCCCGGCCCTCATCCGACAGTTCAGGCTCGATAAGCCAGCTCGCCTTCTTATCCGTTGCAACAGAATTGATAATCAACTCG
>JAAYJR010000415.1 GCA_012522835.1 Bacteroidales bacterium | reverse complement strand
TCTTCCAGCTGCAGCACCCTGTCGTTATTCAGTACAAAATAGCCCTCTTTATCTGTTATGCATGGTACGGGATCACTCCAGCTCTTAGCTTCATCTTCAGATATTCGCATCATCGGGATACAATCCTCGGTGGAGTTCTTTCTCAGGTAAAAAAGAGCTATATCTCCATTTTGCAACCTGAGCAGAGATACTGACATAACATTCAATCCTCCTTCGTTGGGAAGAATAATTTCATCACTGTCAGTCCATGTTTCACCACCATCGGAAGAGTATCGGCCTGCAAGATATGCCGGAGCATGATCGCTGCCCGACTCTCCTGTATAATGGCTGTATACAAACAGAATGCGGCCGTCTTTCAAATTAATAAAGTCTCCCTCACTGTTACGGGGATTATTTTCTGAAGGGGGAAGCCTTAATACCATTTTGGGTGGAAATACCTTATCATTTTCATCATGAGAGCATGAAGAAAACAGCAAAATTGGTACTAAAACATACAAAAACAGGTAATTAAAACGAATAATTTTCATGATCGCATTTTATTTATTTATAATATAAATGTATGAAAAAATTTTATAACAGCCTTGCAAAACCGCTGTGGGCAGTCATATTGTCAGGGAACCTTCCGGCAGAACCTTCTTTTATAATATCCGCAATGTCTCCAAAAACCTCATCAATAGCCGCATGGTACAGTTGAATAAGTTCCGGAGTATGGGCTATAGGCGGATAAACAGACAAACCTGCCAGAAAACCTCTGTCAAGCATCAGCCGGGTATATATAGTCCGCAGTTTCTCACTCTGCTTATGATTAAAACGAAAATGTGCCAGACACGGATAACCACTTGTCTCAACAGGCATCTGGTGCTTTTCTGCCAGGCTTTCCCAACTTTTCATAATACTCCTGCCTGTTAATTCAACGTGAGCAGGAACATTAATCTTTTCCATCTTTTTTAATGTTGCCACTGAAGCTGCCGGTCCCAGACTCTCTGTCCAGTAAGTACTGCTGATAAATGATATATTAGCCCCGTCCATGGCAGCCCTGGTTCCAATTACCGCTCCTGTTGGCACCCCGTTGCCCAATGACTTTGCAAATACTGCGATATCAGGTATTATACCAAACTTCATATGCGAACCTCCGAAATGGAGCCTCCACCCTATGGTTATCTCATCAAAAATTAACAGGGCACCAGTCTTTGTGGTTGCTTCACGTACAAACTCAAGAAATCCCGGTTCCGGGTCCTCATTCCGGCAAGGTTCCATAATGACTGCTGCCAGACGTTTACCGTAACGGTCGATTATTGATTGCAGCTCCTGTCGGTTGTTAATCCTGAATGTAAAAGCTGTATCACGCAATTCTCCGGGCACTCCCACAGGATTAAGTCCCGGCAAAAGATGCCCCTGAAGGGCGTCACTTGCTCCCAGGTTAGCTGCCAGGTACCAGTCATGCCACCCGTGATAGCCACACACTGCAACTACAGAGCGGCCTGTGGTTGCTCTTGCGATCCTCACAGCCACTGCACACGCCTCACCCCCTGACCTGGTGAACCTGGCCTGCTCAGCACACGGATGAATATCGCATAACAAATCTGCAAGTTCAACCTCTTCCGGCGGGTTTAGCGTACACATGCTTCCCAGATTGATCCGCCGTCGCAGTGCCTTATTAACATCAGGATCATTAAATCCCAGAAGGCATGCCCCTATACCGTTGCTTGCCATATCATAATAATGCTTCCCGTCAAGGTCCCATACCTCACAACCTCTTGCCTCCCTGAAATAAGCAGGCCATTTGCCGGGTGCCATCATCTCCGGCCTCTTGCTCAGAAGCTGGGTACCGCCGGGTATTCTGTGCATGGCATGCTGATATAAACTCTGAGTCCTGCTCAGAAGCTCATTTTCCGGGGTACCGGATAAAGTCCCGTTATTGACATTTAGCAACCCGAAAGCGTTATTATAAAAAATATCACTTATGTCATCTCCATTCAGGCCTGTCTCCTCACATGCCCACCTCAAAGCCCTCAATGATTCAATCCCCACAACCACAGGATTAGCAAAAGATGACCTCTCCCAGTTACAAAAACCATTATCAATCCATACAAATCCGTCACCTGCCGTTACACTCCTGCCTTTTATCATACAAACAGGAAAATCACTTCCCCACAACAGCTTGCGGGGACCAAACTCTTTTAAGATCATCATAAAAGCTTCCGGTTCGCAAATGGCAGAAGTATCGAACCATACATTCTCCAATCCTCTGAGTTGTTTAATCCCATCTGCATTGGGCCAGTGGAAACAACGCCCTGCATGAGCCAGGACAAGCTTAATGTTTGGGTACCGGCTACACATCCCCCTGATCTCTTTAAGGTTATCAGGATCAGCCACTGCTCCTTTTTTTACCAGGTGGAGCATGACGACACACCCGTAATGGTTAGCTATCTCCCATTGCCATTCAGGAAAGTATCCATTAACAGATGATTCAAAGGTTGGTTGTTCACTGCTGAAAATATGATATGGCTTAATCCCGCAGATTAGGGGATTATCCAAAAATGCGGACAGCTCCCCTGTCGCCATACCCGGTGTGGCCAGTACCAGCCCTCTTGAAAGGCTTTCACCCTTTACCCGGTCAATCAGATAATTATTGGCACTTATAACGTCACAACCAACAGACGGGTAAGGAAAAAAAAGTCCGCCGCGCAACCTCTCTTTGCCAACGAATCCAGACAGGTATTTTTTCCAAACCTTTACGTCAGCTTCCGACGGCCCCTCGTCCAAAAAACCGGGACCTGTGATGTTCAAATCACCGGTCCGATACAGATGAGCATGAAAATCAAAAATCTTATCAGGTAAAAAATCTGATAATTGCCCTGACAATTCTCTGTCGTGCTCATCGAAAACCCACATATGTTGTTTATTGCTACTCATAAAACCATGTTGCCGGAAGGCTCTTCAGTTTCAGTGACAATCCCCCTTTATAATTAAAGTAAGTAACAAGTGCACGGCTATCAACCCATGTCACTGCAGGGTATGCCCAGGCATCATCGGGTAGCTCTTCCAGATTTTTAAAATTCTCCCAGGTTTCGCCCTCATCCTTTGAAATGGCAGATGTCAGCGGATTTCGGCGCCCATATCCCGGCGCATCCGGAGCCCGGGTGATTGCATCAGGATTGTGAGTCCATATTACCAGAATGTCTCCTGTCTTCGGTACACGGGTTAAAGCTGCAGGTGCTGCACTTCCTGTAAGTACGGTTGGAACAGGTTCACTCCATGTCTCTCCTCCGTCCGATGAAATACACTTATACTGGCTTCCCAGCTGAGTACGCAAAAGCATCAGCACTTTCCCGTCTTTCAACTCAATACATACATTTTCCCAGCATCCGCCCCCGGCGGGTTTTACATATTCACTGGTGCGCCATGTTTCTCCTTCATCATCAGTTATAAGGCAATAGCAACTGGCCTCATCATCATGGTTATCAACCCATGTTTCAAGTAAAATGCGCCCGGTCCTCAACCTGATGGATCGTCCGTTTGTCAGGCCGGTGTAATTACCCGAGGGACTTAACTGTTTCGGATTGCCCCAGGTTTTACCCTCATCTGAGGAGGTTTGCATCATAACCCGGCAGTCGGTCGACTGTGTCTCCTTTCTGCAGTAAAAAATTGCAATATCATCACTCTTTAACCGCATAAAGTTAACCTCCATTACATTACGGCCACCATCATTTTCTATCAATGTATATTTTTCACCCCAGTTACGGCCCCCGTCAGTTGAGATCTTCCCTACAATGCGGGCAGGGCCGTGATCAGCCGCATCACCCTCATAAAAGTCAGTCCAGCCCAAAAGCAAAGAACCGTCTTTTAACTCAATTATGTCAGCTTCACTGTTTCGCGGATTCTCAGGACCCACTGGCGCTACAAAATATTCATATGTGTCATTCTCCCGTGAGCCTTCATCCTTCTTATCCTTCTGTGCTGAAAACCTGCAACCGGTGATCAAAAACACAGATAAAACCACAGATGTTATAATTTTAGTCATTTCACTAAATTTTAATTAAATTTTTCCAAAAGCATACAGTTTATTGTTTGTCTCTAAAGATAATATTTTCGAGTAGTGGTATACCGCAGCTACCTCCTTACCATCCTCAATAATTGGTGTCAGGGCCTCGATAACAAAATCAGTGAAATGATCTTTATTAAAAGCCAGAAAAGCGAGGCTCAGACAATCTATCTGAGGGTCATAGTTTTTCGAAATATCAGGAAAAGCAACCGGACCGGTATC
>JAAYJR010000155.1 GCA_012522835.1 Bacteroidales bacterium | reverse complement strand
GAATGACAAATTTATGTTGTTGTTTTAGTGAGTAAGGTATAAAAAAACAGATCGATTCAATTTTTAAAAATTGAATCGATCTGTAATATACAGGAGTCGGGTCATAAGGTACTGTTCGTTGAAACGAACGGTAAGTAACAAAGCGAATACAGAGTGGTAAATCTGAAATGCTGAGTTGAAAAAGTTTTCCTTTATTCGCCCACTACTTCAAATTCCAGGTCGACGATCACATCTTTAAAGAGTTTTATCTTTGCGGTATAATTACCCACCTCTTTAATGGAATCCTCCGGCAATGAAATTTGTTTGCGTTCTATTTCAAATCCTTTCTTATTTATTGCTTCAGCAACCTGAATAGTATTTACCGAACCAAATATTTTTCCTGAAGAGCTTACTTTTGCCCCTATTTTGACCTTCTTTTTTGATAGCTTATCAGCAATTACAAGAGCTTCACTTCTTAGGCGATCTTCTTTGTGAGCCCTTTGTTTTTTATTTTCCTCAAGCATCTTAATTGCCGATGGTTTAGCGGCTATTGCTTTTTTCTGCGGAATTAAATAGTTGCGTGCATAACCGTCTTTAACAGTTACTATATCATCTTTATTACCCACACGTTCAACGTCTTGTATCAATATTATTTCCATTTCAAAAATTTCTTTTTATTTCAGCATATCTGTTACAAATGGCAGCAAAGCTAACTGACGGGCTCTTTTGATGGCCGTACTGACTTTGCGCTGGTATTTGAGAGAGGTTCCGGTAAGCCGGCGGGGTAAAACTTTTCCCTGTTCATTAAGAAATTTTTTCAGGAACTCAGGGTCTTTATAATCGACATACTTGATCCCGTTTTTCTTAAAACGGCAGTATTTCTTTTTCTTAATCTCTACAGACGGGGGGGTAAGGTATCTGATTTCACTTGTATTTTGTGCCATGATTTATGCCTCCTTTTTACTTTTTTCTTTTTGTATTCTCCTTCTCTTTTCGCTATATTCAACAGCATACTTATCGAGCCTGACCGTAAGAAAACGAATAATTTTTTCGTCACGGCGCAGCTCAATTTCAAATTTACTGATGAATTCCGGAGCTACTTTAAATTCAAAAAGATAATAAAAGCCTGTAGACTTATGCTGAATTGGGTAAGCCAGTTTTTTCATTCCCCAATCCTCTTCATGAATGACCTCACCTCCGTTCCCGGTGATAAGATCCCTGAATTTTTTGACCGTTTCCTTTACCTGTGGCTCAGATAAAACGGGAGTACAAATGAAAACGGTTTCGTACTGATTTAACATAGATAAAAATTTAAATATTAAAAATGTAAAAATTGAGGCGCAAAAGTAGTAAGAATTTAATATTTATCAAATAATTACAGCGGAATATTGCCATGTTTTTTCGGAGGATTTGTTTTTCTTTTGTTTCTTGTCATCTCAATCGCTCCGATAATTTTTATTCTGGTATCTTCTGGTTGAATGATTTCATCGATGTAGCCAAGAGATGCAGCCCTGTATGGATTGGCAAAATTTGCCCTGTATTCTTCCACTGCTGCAACTTTTTGTTCTTCACTTAATGAATTTTTATACAGGATATTTATTGCGCCTTCCGGTCCCATGACTGCAATTTCGGCTGTAGGATATGCAAAGTTCATATCGCCTCCGATATGTTTGCTCGACATTACATCATACGCTCCTCCGTATGCTTTTCTGGTAATTATAGTTATTTTCGGAACAGTTGCTTCTGAAAAGGCATAGAGTAGTTTTGCCCCGTGTTTTATGATTCCGCCGAATTCCTGGGTTGACCCGGGCAGAAAACCTGGCACATCGACAAAAGTTACCAGAGGCAGGTTAAATGCATCACAGAACCTTACAAAGCGGGCAGCTTTTACCGACGAGTTTATATCAAGAACACCTGCAAGGTGGGCAGGCTGATTAGCAACTATTCCGACCGGATGGCCGGCAAACCTGGCAAATCCAACAATGATATTCCTGGCATAATCAGGTTGCACCTCGAGAAAATGGTTGTCGTCAATAACACTCTGAATAATTTCATGCATGTTATACGGTTTATTCGGATCTGCCGGAACAAGATTCTGGAGTTGTTCCACTTTTCTGTCAAGCGGGTCAATGCTCGATTTAAGGGGTGGATCTTCAAGATTGTTTGATGGTATAAAGGAAAGCAATTCCCTGACCATCATAATGACCTGTTCTTCATCAGTTCCGGTAAAATGGGCTACACCGCTTTTAGTACTGTGTGTATGTGCCCCGCCCAGCTCTTCCTTGGTAACTTCTTCGTGAGTAACTGTTTTTATTACTTCCGGACCAGTAACGAACATATGGCTTTTTTCATTTACCATAAATATATAGTCAGTAAGTGCCGGTGAATATACGGCACCTCCTGCACATGGACCGAGAATTACTGAGATCTGAGGTATTACACCTGAAGCTATTACGTTATTATAAAAAATATCGGCATAGCCTGCAAGGCTTTCAACTCCCTCCTGTATTCTTGCCCCTCCTGAATCGTTAAGGCCAATCAGCGGAGCCCCCATTTTAAGTGCAAGGTTTTGGACTTTTATTATTTTATTGGCATTTGAGCGGCTTAGTGATCCCCCGAAAACTGTAAAATCCTGGGCAAAGACATAAACAAGCCGGTCGTTTATTTTTCCGTAACCTGAAACCACTCCGTCACCCAGGATTTTCTTTTCATTCATCCCGAAGTTGTGATTGTGGTGTGTTACCAGCTTGTCAATTTCATTGAATGTACCGGGGTCCAGAAGTTGCATCAGTCTTTCCCTGGCTGTCTTTTTGCCCGAGTTATGTTGCTTGTCAATTCGTTCTTTCCCTCCGGCCAGCTCTGCTTTAAGATCGTATTCCCTGAGCTGATCATATTTTTTTTGTAAATCCATTAAAGAGTGTTTATTCGAGTTCAATTAGAATTTGATCACTTTGAATCACGTCGCCTTCTGCTACATTGATCTTTTTTACCAGGCCGTTTGCAGGGGCTTTATATTCGCTCTCCATCTTCATGGCAGAGATAATAATAGCTGTTTCACCCTCCTTTATTATATCACCTTCTCTTACCATAATTTTTACGACCTTCCCGGGCATTGGTGATGAAATTGTTTTGGATTTAGAAGCGGCACCATTTGCATTACGGTTATTAAGGTATCGTGATTCTGCATCAATAATAGTTATATCGTAGGTGTCATAAAGTGTATGGGCAGTGTATTTTTTTTGCTGCTTGCCAGGAACAAGTTCAATGTTATATGAATTTCCACCTTCAAGGATTGAAAATGTTCCATCAGATGTATGAAGCAAATCTACTTCGTAAATTTTCCCGTCTACCTCTACTCTTAATATATTCCCATCCTGGTCAATAAGATTTGCCCGTGCAATGCGGTCATTTATTTTAATTTCCAAAGCCATATATCAGTCTTTTAGAAATGATTTATAAATGGAATTTTTTTCCACCGGCTTTGTGCAGGTACAAATTCCTTCCTGTTTTCCTGTACCCTGCTTATTTTGTCCAGGTAATTAATATAGGCAGCGATAATGATCATATCATCTATATTTTCGACCGACTTTTTCTTCATTAACTGGTGCAGATTCTTCTCTATGAAATTTGTATCATATATACCGTTAACAAAATTGGGGTTATTCATTATACGCTCTAAAAACTGTATAGATGTTTTTACACCTGTAATCTTATATTCATAAAGCGCTCTTCTCATTCTGCCAATTACTTCTTCCCTTGTATCTCCCCAAACTATCAGCTTGGATATCATCGGGTCATAATGTAAAGGAATATTGTACCCCTCATAAACATATCCATCAGTCCGCACTCCAAATCCCAGGGGTTCAGATATTTTATGAATTTTTCCCGGGCTTGGCATAAATTGATTGTCAGGGTCTTCAGCGTATATTCTGCATTCTATTGCATGGCCTGTCTGACATATATCCTCCTGTGAAAATTCAAGTTTACTGCCTTCTGCAATTTTGATTTGTTGTTTTACCAGGTCAATTCCTGTTACTCTTTCAGTAATCGGGTGTTCAACCTGAAGCCTTGTGTTCATCTCCAGAAAATAGTATTTCAACTTTTCATCCACAAGAAATTCAATTGTTCCTGCTCCTGTATAGTTAACAGCTCTTGCTGCCTTAACAGCAGCTTCTCCCATCTCTTTTCTTAATTCGGGTGTTAACAAGGGTGATGGTGTTTCTTCTATCATCTTTTGATGGCGCCGCTGGATGGAACACTCACGTTCGAAAAGATGTATAATGTTGCCATGCTGATCGGCCAGTATCTGAAATTCAATGTGGTGGGGCGATGATATATATTTTTCAATATAGACTTCATCGTTTCCGAAAGAGGTCCTGGCTTCAGAACGGGATGCCCTCAGTGCCTGCATTATCTCCAGCTCATTGTAGACCAGTCGCATTCCTTTTCCACCTCCTCCGGCAGTAGCTTTAATCATTACAGGCAGTCCGATCTGATGAATGGAGGAAAAGGCATCTTTAAGAGAACTTACGCTTCCACGTGTCCCCGGAACTACAGGAATACCTGCCTTAATCATCTCCTCCCTGGCAGTAAGTTTGTCACCCATTTGCATTATTACTTCCGGCGAAGGTCCGATAAAAATAATCCCTTCATAAAGACATCTTTGTGCAAATTGTGCATTTTCCGATAAAAATCCATAGCCAGGATGTATTGCATCGGCATTGCTTGCTCTGGCTACTTTAATAATATTGTCTATGTTAAGATAACTTTCAGAAGAGGGTGCCTTGCCAATATAATAAGCCTCATCGGCATATCTGACATGCAACGAGGTGCGGTCAGCTTCCGAGAAAACAGCTACTGTCAGGATATCCATTTCTCTGCAGGTGCGCATAATCCGGATAGCTATTTCTCCGCGATTTGCTATAAGTATTTTTTTTATACGATTCATTTTAGTTGATTAATTAAAAAAATAAAATTTATCAGGGGGCAAACTCACTGAGCTCTTTATGATCAATTCTAAGTTCAAAATTTTAAATGTTATTTTTTTATTACATCGCCGAAATTACTTGTTGTATCGATAATAGCAAATCAATTTGTGTTAATTAATGTCAATTCTGTTAATGATCGAAGGATATTTAAGATTAAATTAGAATATCTAAAATAATTATTCTAAAATTGTAATTATTTCAAAAAAAAACGGGTTATCATTGGTGGCGATAACCCGGATGTTCACAGTTTAGTTTAGTCAGACCTGGAAAAATATTGGTTTAACAGAGAAAAGGT
>JAAYJR010000429.1 GCA_012522835.1 Bacteroidales bacterium | reverse complement strand
GGCCCGTGGCAATTAAATTTTTTTCATATCAACGGCAGTAGTGTGAATTCAGAAGTTGAAAATCTGACAGATCTTATTGATGATCCGCTGACAAAAGAATTTGCAGGTGAAGTAATATACAAAACAACAATAGACCTTGATCATAAGGATTATAAATATATGGACCTTGGAAGGGTAGAAGGTATAACTGAACTGTCTGTTAATGGAGTAAAAAAAGGAACTAAATGGTACGGAGATCACCTTTATGAGGTATCAGGTTCCCTGAAGGCAGGGGAAAATTTTCTGGAGATAAAACTGACAACCATCCTGGGAAATTATATGAAAAGCTTGCCTGATAATATTGTTGCACGACAGTTTACCTCCAATCAGTCATGGCACTCTATGGGTGTTTTAGGTCCTGTCAGAATTTTTTAAAGAGCGAAAAATAACTACATTTGTTTACCGGCAACCCCGGTGTTTTTACAAATAATTTAATAACAATATTATGAATAAGATAATCAGTAATTCGTGGTTTTTTCGCACTGTCTGTATTATGGCACTGTTTATTAATGTGTTGGTAGTTAATGGAAACACAGGTGACAAATCTTCAGTTGTGAAAGATGAAGGAAAAGTATTTATGGCAGGCGCTGCCACAAGTAATATTACACCTTTTCTCGGAAGCGGGATAATAGGTGGATGGGGAACCCCTGAAGCAACACATGTTCATGATGAATTACATGTTCGCTGTATGGTTCTTGATGATGGTTCTACAAAACTGGTTTTTATAGTTGCCGAACTTTTAGGAATATACCAGGATGTTATGGAAGAAGCTAAGAGGATTATAGAGGAAGAGACTGGTATTCCTAAGGAAAATATACTTATATCTGCTGTTCACACCCATTCTGCTGCAAGCGCTATGGGTGTCGGAGAGGAATTCTGGAAATGGCATACGGGCGAATCATTTGATGATTACCAGAAATTAGTTATAAGACGGATGGGTGATGTAGTCAGAATTGCTGTCAATAATCTTGAACCAGCCCGTATAGGATGGGGGGCAGGAAATGTTCCCGAGCATGTATTTGTCCGCCGCTGGCATATGAAACCTGGATCTGACGTGCGTAACCCGTTTGGAGGCCAGGACAGGGTGGCAATGAATCCCGGAATTGGCAATCCGAATATCGACAGGCCTGCTGGTACTCCCGATCCGGAGGTCTCATTTATCTCCGTGCAGTCAAAAGAGGGTAAGCCCATAGCCCTTCTTGCAAATTATTCTCTCCACTATGTCGGAGGTGTACCACGGGGACATATCTCTGCAGATTACTTTGCAATGTTTGCAGACCGCATACAGGAATTATTGAAAGCAGACAGGCAGGATCCTCCTTTTGTGGGAATAATGTCGAACGGTACATCAGGAGATGTAAATAATATTAATTATGGAGGCCAGCCGGAAAGTAACCCACCGTACGCAAAGATGAGGAAAGTTGCTGATGATGTGGCACGTGAGGTATACAGAGCATATAATAAGGTCGAGCACCACGACTGGGTTCCGTTGAAGGCAAAGCGTGAAGAGTTAATCCTGAAAATCCGTAAACCTGACAATGAGTTGGTTCAGTGGGCAGAGAAAGTAAAAAATCAGCCTGAAGATGTTAAACCATATCACGTACATGAGAAAGTATATGCCGAAAGGCATCAATACCTGCAACAATGGCCTGATGAAGCTAATGTCATTCTGCAGGCCTTCAGAATAGGTGATTTGGGAGTGGCAGCAATACCTTGTGAAACCTTTGCTGCCATTGGCCTTGAGATAAAGGAAAAAAGCCCTTTAAAATCAACTTTTACTATTGAACTGGCTAATGGTTATCATCACTATTTACCAACACCGGAGCAGCATGAACTGGGAGGATATGAAACATGGCTGGGTACAAATTTTCTCGAAAAAGATGCCTCGGTAAAGATCGTTGCCAAATTACTGGGAATGTTTAATGAAATTTATAATTAATGGGTGGTTTATTTATTAATTCAGCCTTTAATCTGAGCCTGGTGAGTTTTTTTGCGGGATTGATATTATCGGGTTGTGGAACCGAAAAAGCTGCAGATAAACCGAATATAATATATATCCTGGCAGATGATCTGGGATATGGAGAGTTGGGATGTTATGGACAGGGGAAAATAGAAACCCCTAATATTGATGAACTTGCATCGAAGGGCATGCGGTTTACCCAACATTATGCCGGATCACCGGTCTGTGCACCTTCACGTTGTGTCCTGTTGACTGGAATGCATACAGGACACGCTCCCGTCAGGGGTAATGATGCAATGCCGGAACGCGGGAAAGTAAGGGATTATCTTGCAATTTTGGAAGACCCCCGTCTTGAGGGACAAAGGCCTATGCCGGGGAATACCATGACAGTAGGAAAACTTTTAAAGAATGCAGGATACAGGACAGGTATGGTTGGAAAATGGGGATTGGGGCCTCCTCTGTCAGAGAGTATTCCCAATAAAATGGGATTTGATTTTTATTATGGGTATGTTTGTCAATATCAGGCACATACCTATTATCCTCTGCATCTTTATAAAAATGAAGACCGTGTTTATTTAAATAATGACACGGTAATTCCCCACGAATTACTTGATCCCGGAGCTGATCCCTTTTCAGAAGAGAGTTATTCAAAGTATACATCAAATCAATACTCTGTCGATCTGATGTTTGAAGAGCTTACTGATTTTGTTGAAGAGAGCAGCGATGGTCCTTTCTTTCTGTATTGGGCAACACCAGTTCCTCATGCCCCACTGCAGGCTCCCAAAAAATGGATTGATTATTATGTTAAAAAATTTGGCGATGAGGAGCCTTATCCGGGTGACAAAAGTTATTATCCCCAGCGTTATCCTCATGCCTGTTATGCAGCAATGATATCATATTTTGACGAGCAGGTGGGCAAACTTATCAGGCAGTTAAAAGATTTGGGACAATATGAGAATACACTGATAATCTTTTCAAGCGATAACGGCCCTACCTATAATGGGGGTACCGATTCACCATGGTTCGACAGTGCCCGTCCCTTCAGAAGTGAATTTGGATTCGGGAAGGGTTTTTTGAGGGAAGGAGGTATTCGTGTACCAATGATTGCCCAATGGCCGGATAGGATTAAAGAGGGAAGTGAAAGTGGCCATATTTCAGCATTTTATGATGTTTTGCCTACTTTGTGTGAGGTTGCTGGTATTGATCCCGGTTATAAGACTGATGGTATAAGTTTTCTTCCAACCCTGTTAGGTAAAGGTCAGCAGAAGGAGCATGAATTTTTATACTGGGAGTTTCCGGCTTCAGGCGGACAACAGGCGGTTCGTATGGGAAAATGGAAAGCGATCAGGGAGAATATTTTCAAGGATAGCCTGCAAATAAAACTATTTAACCTCGAGACGGATAAAGGAGAGATGAATGATGTATCAGACAGTAATCAGGATATTGTAGATGTAATTGAAACTATATTCCGTGATGAACATACTCCTTCTGAAATTGAAAGGTTTGCTTTTAAACAGTTGGGTGACTGACTATTATGTAAAATAACCGGACTATGATATCATTGCAGGGAAGAGTAGATAACTATATTATTCTGGATAATGAAAGATATTCATATTTTGCCGGTAATAACTACCTTGGACTGGCCGGCCATCCTGATGTCATTGCAGCTGCAATAAATGCATTGCAGAGGTATGGTGCCAGTTTTTCTGCATCCCGGCTAACTACCGGGTCCTCTGAAATTCATAAAGAGCTGGAAAAATTACTTTCTGAGTTTAAAGGTAAACAGGATGCAGTGGTGTTTGCCTCGGGATATATGGGTAATAGCTTGTTGCTAAAGATATTACAAGAGAGATATGAAATAATCCTGGCAGATTCTTTTTCTCATACCAGTATTACTGATGCAGTTCCCCGAAATAAACAGTTAATCTTATATAACCATTGTGACCCTGTTTCACTGGAGGAACATCTCATTAATAATCCTGATAAACCTGCACTTATAATAACTGATGGAATATTTGCCCTTACGGGTGAAATAGCTCCGCTTGATAAGTTATATGCAATTTCAAAGAAATATAATGCCCAATTGGTAGTTGACGATGCCCATGCAACAGGAGTGTTGGGTGCTGAAGGACGGGGTACCCCCGAATATTTCAACCTTCAGGATGTTAAGGATATTTTTCAAACTGATACTTTGAGCAAAGCTCTGGGTTCATATGGTGGTTATATATCAGGGGGAACAAGTCTCATAAATCAGATTCGGACAGAATCAACTTTTTATGGTGCCTCCACATCCCTGCCACCTCCCGTTGTTGCTGCAGCATGTGAATCTGTCAGAATTGTCATGAACCATCCTGAGCTGAGGGCCGGACTTAAAAAAAATGCTGATTGGGTCAGGTCGGGAGTGAAGGAACTGGGATTTATAACCAACAGTGACCCCACACCCGTTATTCCGGTATTTTTTGATAAATCTGAGAGTGCTGAAGGGATTTCACACTATCTTTTAAAAAATCATATCATTGCACCCTTCGTCGATTATCCGGTTAAAACCGGCAAATTTGTTTTGCGAATAACAGTATCTTCAAACCATGACGCAGGACAGATTGAAAATTTATTAATTTTTCTGAAAAAATGGAGAGATAAAAATGGAACAGGCAATTATTAAGGAAATTTCGGTAAATCCAGTGAATATTCCACTTGAGGAACCATTTACAATTGCTATCGGAACAAAATATGAAATTGAAAATGTGATTGTAACCGTTCGTCTGGACAATGGAATTGAAGGCTATGGAGAGGCAGCGCCCCTTGAACCAATCAACGGAGAGAACCAGTCCACCGTCATGGCTACCCTTGAAAGCTGCAGGGAGTTTCTTGCGGGCCGGGATATCGCCTCCTACAGACAGATCTCAAAAAAGCTGAAAAGTGTATTTTGGGCACAGGTAACTGCACGTTGTGCTATTGAAATGGCACTGATCGATGCATTTACAAAAACCCTGAATATTCCTCTTTACCTTTTTTTCGGCGGGGCATCAAAAAAGCTTGAAACAGACTATACAGTAGATATTGTTTCAACTGAAAAGGCCAGAGTGAATGCATCAAAACTCAAAGGCCAGGGTTACAGAATACTCAAAACAAAAGTGGGAAAAAATCTAATTGATGATATTGACCGTATTCAGGCAATAATGGATGGGGCTCCGGGATGCCGGCTGATACTGGATGCTAACCAGGGATACTCACCTGTTCAGGCTGTACATTTTTTAAAAGAACTTGAGAAAAATAATATTTGGCCTGAGTTATTTGAGCAACCTGTTGTCAGGCATGATAAAGCGGGGATGAGATTTGTGAAAGATAACAGTATGGTCCCGATAGCAGCTGACGAATCAGTTTTCACAGCTGCCGATGCTATTGAGGTGGTTCGTACAGGTTGTGCTGACATGATCAATATAAAGCTTATGAAATCAGGCATTATTGAAGCTTTGGATATCGCAGCAATCGCGAGAAGTGCAAATATTGGACTTATGATAGGATGTATGCTTGAGACAAGGCTCGGACTGGGAGCATCAGTTCATTTTGCGGCGGGGACAGGAGGTTTTAATTTTGTGGATCTTGACCCGCATCTTGACCCTGTAAAAGATCCTTTTACAGGAGGACCGCACTATGAAGCTCCATTTTATAAACTGTCAGATGTTACGGCAGGAATTGGAGTTCAAAAGCAATTTAACATTTGATTCTAATAAAAACCCCGGAGCCACTGCTCCGGGGAAAAAAACCAAAAATCAACTAACCTTTAAACCGTCTGGCAACTTCGTCCCAGTTGATAAGATTCCAGAACGCATTTACATAATCCGGACGCCTGTTTTGATACTTCAGGTAGTATGCATGTTCCCATACATCAATTCCCAAAAGAGGGACTCCCTGAACTTCTGCAACATCCATCAATGGATTATCCTGGTTGGGCGTTGACGAAACTACCAGTTTTTTATCTTGAAGAACCAACCATGCCCAACCTGATCCAAACCGCGTTACCGCAGCCTGAACAAATGCTTCACGGAAATTTTCCAAAGACCCAAAATATTCGTTTAGTGCATCCTGAAGGACTCCTTCCGGTTTTGGTGATCCTCCCGGTGCAATTACTTTCCAGTATAAATCGTGGTTATAATAACCACCTCCGTTATTTCTCACCGCCGTGGAATGGCCGGATGTTCCTTTTAAGATCTCCTCGATACTTTTGCCTTCCAGGGCTGTTGAAACTATTGCATTATTGAGGTTATTCGTATAACCTGCATGATGTTTTGTGTGATGAATTTCCATTGTCCTCGCATCTATATGCGGTTCCAATGCTGTGTAATCATATCCTAACTTTGGTAATTCGAATGCCATAACTTATAATTTTTTATTATTTACAGATTAAAACAGTTTTAAATCTTTATTTGTTCATTCCAGGTATGATATTTTTTTATTTTGATATTAACTTTTTTTAGTCAGGCAATGGTTTTTCATACCGTCCCATCGCTGAAGCGAACGTCAATTGAGAGAGTATTAT
>JAAYJR010000378.1 GCA_012522835.1 Bacteroidales bacterium | reverse complement strand
GGCTCATAGTGCCGTAGTTAAAAAACAAGAAAAATATGGGCCTTTCAATTTCATGATTAGATCCAGGCTATTCAAAGGGCTTATGGATGGCACAATGAATATGCGGACCATTTTTGACGATGAAAAAATAAAATTACAAAGAGGACAAATTTGTAACTACTGTGGTTCAACCGAGAAACTAGCATTGGACCATATTTTTCCTCAAAGATACGGCGGCAAAGACAATGCTGAAAACCTGATCTTTGCTTGCAAGACTTGCAATAGCTCGAAGGGGAAAAAAGACCTAATGGAATGGATGAGCTATCGCGGGCAGTTACTTCCTTTAATGATCATTCGACGGTATTTGAAGTTAACTTTTTATTACTGCAGTGACAACGGTCTGATTGACAAGAAAATAGAAGACATAAAAGCAATGGATCTTCCATTCAAAATTGAGCTATTACCAACAATTTTTCCTAATCCCAAGGAATTAATATTGAATGTTGATGAAGAGGAAAGCGACACATAAGAGCCCACGGAAAAATGTAACCGTTTATTTGTTCATTGAATTTTGTGTTAATTGGGTTTGTAATGAATTTTGAATAAGGTTCACCTAAACCTCCACCTCCGGGTAGTACAAACAGAAAAATTTCTTTATGGCCAGGCTGATCCAGGTTTTTGAACACGAATCGCTCACCACAACACCGGATGAGCATAAGCGCTCATTGACGCCGGAAGAACTGGATAAGCTTTACGAGTTCAACGACCGAAACGGCAATATTTATTTTACCGGAATTAAAAGGGGCGTAAAGTTTAATAGTTATGTGGGCGTCATCCAGATTGGAGGCCTTACACTGGAGATCTTACCCAAAACGGACCGCCAGGTTCATTACGAAAAAAAAGACTACCAAACCTGGCGAGAAGTTCTTCTACGGATGCTTGCCATTTGCCAGCGCATCCGGGTGGATGCCGTTTCAGAGGCCAGTCTGAGCCGCCGTTACAATAGCCTGCTCGACCTGTATTTCATTATGTACCTTGAGGAAGTCAACCAGCTTCTACACCAGGGCCTGATCAAAAAATACCGAAAGCAAACGGGTAACCTGAATGCGCTGAAAGGAAGGATCATTTTTCCAAGGCATATCCAGCAAAACCTTATCCACCAGGAAAGGGTTTACACCGAGCACCAGATCTATGACTTTGAGCATTTAATCAACCAGATTCTGCTTAAAGGGTTAAGGATCCTGGGGGTGGTCTCCTATAATCCACTGATCCGCGACAGGATCAATAGAGCCTTGCTGGACTTTCCCGAAATCAAGGAAGTGGACATTACCCTCCAGCATTTTGATAATCTGCGGCTCAACCGCAAGTCGGAGCCCTATCGTCGTGCCCTCAACATCGCCAGGATGATCATCCTGAACTACAGGCCCGACATCAAAACAGGTCACGAGAATATGCTGGCCCTACTGTTCGACATGAACAAGCTGTGGGAAGAATACATCTACCGTATGCTTAAACGTTGTGAAACCAGTGATGTGAAAATCAAGGAACAGAAATCCAAGCCCTTCTGGGAAAGAAAAACCATCCGTCCGGATATTGTAGTAGATATAAATACCAATGGCAGCACCCAAACCTATGTGATCGACACCAAGTGGAAAATTCCTGATGCCGCTGATCCAGCCGACAACGACCTGAAGCAGATGTTTGCCTATAACCTATACTGGAATGCCGGGAAGAGCATGCTCCTCTACCCCCGCCACGCCAACCAAAGCGACGTGGAAGGCAGCTTCGCCCAACTCCAGGAACGCCTGGGCGACAACCAATGCCGCCTGGGGTTTGTGGATGTGCTGAAAGACGGGATTCTGAATAAGGAGATTGGGGAAGAGATATTGGGGAAGATGGGGGTGATTAGTCCGCCTCC
>JAAYJR010000251.1 GCA_012522835.1 Bacteroidales bacterium | reverse complement strand
TTTGAATGGAGTTAAACCAAATTGGCCACAATAAAATAGCATTTGTCTTATTACTGGTATTAAAACCGGCTCAAAAAATCAATTTGGAAATTTAAGTTTAAAATAAAAGCAGATCATGGAAAAAAAAGTAAAATGGGGAGTAATAGGATCAGGCGGTATTGCCAGAAGAAGAACTATTCCCGAAGGATTAACAAAAGCAGATAATGCAGAACTGGTAGCTGTTTATGATATAAATACTGAAGCCAACAATGCGGTAGCAAAAGAGTTTGGTGCAATTGCCTCAAAGAGTATAGATGAATTACTGAAAAGTGATATCGACGCTGTATATGTTGCTTCTCCTGTAAATCTTCATGTTGAACATGTTACAGCATGTGCAAAAGCAAAAAAACATACCCTCTGTGAAAAACCATTGGGCTTAACAGTTGAAGAAGCCGAAAAAATGGCTGACACATGTAAAAAAGAAGGGGTTATTCTGGGGACAGGCCTCATGATGAGGTTCCTTGCACAACATCAGGAAGCCCTGAAAATGATAAAAGATGGCAAACTGGGTAAACCAGTGTATGGAAGGGCTCAGCTGTCATGCTGGTATCCACCAATGGAGGGAGCATGGAGACAGGTTCCGGCAGCCGGCGGAGGTGGTTCTCTGATGGATATGGGAAGCCATTGTGTCGACCTCCTGGAAATGTTCTTCGGTAAAATAAAAACATTAAGTTGTTTCATAAACAACTCGGTACATTCATATGAAGCTGAAGATAGCGCTATTGTATCCCTTAAATTTGAAAACGGAGCGCTGGCAACAGTAGATGCATTTTTCTGTATTCCAGACAACAGCAGTAAAAATGTACTGGAGCTCTATGGCTCAAAAGGCAGCATACTTGCAAAAGGTACTATCGGACAGGGTGCATCAGGTGAAATGACAGCATTCCTCGAAGGTGACCAGTCAGGTTATGACGCAGCTCAGGTCAGGACAGAATCGGGAGGTATTGCAATTAACCCTGCACCGGTAAATACTTACTGCGCTGAGATAGAAGAGTTCAGTAGCGCCATTCTGGAAGGCAGGGAACCTTCAAATAGTGAAAAAATAGGCCTCGCCAGTCAGAAAATAATGGATGCTTGTTACAAAGCTGCAAAATCCGGCGGGTTAATAAACGTTGAATATTAATACTACAATGGAAAAGAAAGTATTAGCTATTTTTTCTCATCCCGATGATGCTGAAATAATGTGTGCAGGGACATTATCTGTTTTGAAAAAAAAAGGCTGGGAAATTCATATTGCCACAATGGCTCCCGGGGATAAGGGAACTGCTGTAAATACAAGGGAGGAGATCAGTGCAATAAGAAAAGCTGAAGCAAAAAAGGCTGCAGAAATGATCGGCGCCCACTATCATTGCCTTGAATTTGAGGATGTCTATATTTTATACGACAGGATTACTTTAAATGCAGTGACTACATTGCTGAGGATAGTAAAACCTTCAATCGTGTTTACTGCAAGCCCTCAGGATTATATGGTAGATCATGAACAGACAAGCAAAATAGTCTGGACAGCCTGCTTTGCCTGCGGCATAAGGAACATGGAGGTATGCGAAGAACCTTTCGAGCCTGTACCCTATCTCTATTACAGTGATCCCATGGAAGGGAAAGACATATTTGGTGATCCGGTAAAGGCAAAAATGTATGTTGATATTACTGAAGAAATGCCGGTTAAAGAAAAAATGCTTGCCTGTCATGCAAGCCAGCGTAACTGGTTACTTGAACATCATAAAATGGATGAATATATTCTTGCCATGAAACGTTTTTCTGCAAACAGGGGACAGGAAATAGGCAAAACCTACGCGGAAGGGTTCAGGCAACATCTGGGTCATGGCTTTAACCAGGAAAATGTCCTTCAGGAAATTTTAGGGGATAAACTCGTAATCAAATAATTTTTTTGAATAAACATTATAAACAAATATTATGGCACGAAAATTAAGTATGTTAGCACCTGACTGGTGGGACTTTACGACTCTGGATGATGAATTATTAAACGATGCGGCAAAGCTTACCAAAGAGGATATGATCGCTCTTTCAAGAGACGGGTTCAGGGTGGTATTTTATGATACACTTGAAGATTTTTACCTGGCCGAAGCTTTGGAATATATAACTGCCTGGAAACAGGCAACTGCTGATCAGCCTGTTGGTATTTGCGGCCCTATCGGTCCGACAGAACAATTACCACTTGTAGCAAGACTGGTAAATGAACTTGAATTAGACCTTTCTTATGCCCACTTCTGGGGAATGGACGAATGGTATGTTAATGGAAAGGAGATAGATGCCAGCCATCCGATATCTTTCGAGAAAGCAGATAAAGATCTCCTCTTTAACAGGATCAACAAGAAATTTAAAATGCCTGAGACAAATATGCATTTCCCGAAAGCCGACACCAGTAATTATATTAAGGCATGGGACAGCGGTGTACGATGTGCAGTAATGCAGGGTGGCCAGGGTGATACAAAACACTGGGCATTCAACGATCCCGTAAAAAGAGAAGGCAAATACAAAGATGCCCCTCCCTCACCTGAAGAATTCAGGAAACTTGGCACCCGGTTGGTAGACCTCCATCCCATAACATGCATGCAAAATGCCCGCACAAGTGCAGGCGGTGTGGTTACAGGAATACCCATGCAGGCTATAACTGTCGGGCCTGTTGAAACATGGAAATCAGAAAAAGTTTCAATATGGCAGGCAGGAACCCATGATAATCCTTTCGGACAAAGGTTAACAGCCCTGATGATAGGCAAAAAAATAATGGACTCATCTGTTCCGATGTCACTTCTTGCAGATCATCCCAACGTACAGTTTAATTACTATACAGGAGGATTAGGAGTTTGTGGTACAGAGATGCATTAATTACAATTAATGTATCAGTCAATTGAATGTTTCTGATAAATCCTCATGTCGGGCAATAAAGCCTGACATGGGAATTTTATTTCTTATTTTCATATGATTAATTAATTATTCTCAAAGGTATCATATGG
>JAAYJR010000527.1 GCA_012522835.1 Bacteroidales bacterium | reverse complement strand
GTAGTCCCACCAGGAATCGAACCTGGATCTACGGTTTAGGAAACCGCTATTCTATCCATTGAACTATAGGACCATTTTGAGAATGCAAACATAGATAAAAACATGTTTCCTGACAAATCATTCAAAAATTATTACCTCCATTATTCAAATTTTTTAAAAAGTTCAGGAAATAATGAACAAAATGGCTCAAATAATCTTTTTAACTATAGAAATATCTATATATGATCCTTATATTGTATTAGAATATAATTACCAAATAAATGAGCCATGGCAGATAAAAGCATCAACCGAAGAAAATTTTTAGGCACAGGATTAGCTGCTGCAGCAACTGTTGCCGTTGGAAAACCTTTAGCCTCTGCAAAAGAATATCGTAATATTCCTGAAAAACGGAAAGACTCAAATCCTTTTAATGCGGCAACATACAGTTCTATGCCGACACGGTCGTTGGGAAAAACCGGTTTTAAAGTAGGAATTTTAAGTTTGGGAGGACAGGCAACTCTTGAAATAGCCGGCAGGGAGGAAGAATCAGAAAAAATAATTAACCGGGCTATTGACCTGGGTGTAAACTATATTGACACTGCGGCCTCGTATGGGCGGGGAGTAAGTCAATTAAACATAGGAAGGGTTATGAAAACCCGCCGTAATGAAGTATGGTTGTCAACAAAAACCCATGACCGTACTTATGATGGTTCTATGCGTCTGCTTGAAGAAAGCCTGAAAAATTTACAGACAGATCATATTGATACCTGGCAGCTTCATAATATACAAACGCAGGAGCAGATGGATCAGATACTTTCCGGGAACGGGGCTATAAAGGCGCTTGAAAAAGCTAAGGCGGAAGGAATAGTAAGATATCTGGGAATTACAGGGCACTTTGAGCCACTGGTCCTGTTACGTGCGATTCAAAACTATCCTTTTGATTCAATCCTGTTGGCTGTTAATGCAGCGGACGTGCATTATCTGAGTTTTAAAAATTACCTGCTGCCAGAGGCCCAAAAACTGGGGATAGCGACAATAGGCATGAAGGTAACCACCAGGAGCAGAATGCTTTCCACATGGACTCCTCCTCCGGCAAATGAACAACCTGAACGGCTGCGAACTTCAAAACCAGGCGCCATAAACATCAGGGAAGCTTTGACCTATAATATGAGCCTGCCGGTAAGTACCACCATTATAGGTGTAGACTCTATTGAGCAGATTGAGGAGAACGTGAGAATAGCTTCAGATTTTTCTCCGTTAAGTCAAAATGAAATGGCAGAAATTGAAATTAAAACTCTGCCTGTAGTAAGACAGGGTTTGTACTTCAGGAGGTGGGAACTTGGAGCATAATAATAAATATTTATAGGTAATAAATTACATTTTATAAGATAATTTATTTGATCAAAAGAAAAATATAATTAGTTTTGACACAAAATAAGTAATTGTACATTGAGAGTAAATTCTTTATATAGCAGTAATTGGTGGTGGCGCAACTTTTTAAGAGCTGCGTAAACATTATTTTACTATATGTAAAGCCGAAGAAGGGATTTGTTGTTTACGCAGCAAATCCCTTCTTTTTTTTAAAAAACATTAATTATAAATAAATTAACCATGACAAGACAAAAGAAAATTTTTCTGGAAGATTCTGAAATGCCAAAACAATGGTATAACCTGACTCCGGATCTTCCCAGTCCGCTAAATCCGCCATTAGGGCCTGACGGTAAACCCATTACTCCTGAAATGCTGGCTCCGGTATTTCCTATGAATTTGATTGAACAGGAAGTAAGCCAGGAACGTTGGATTGATATCCCTGAAGAGATAAGAGAGATCCTGGTAAGCTGGCGGCCAAGTCCACTGATTCGTGCTTTTGCCCTGGAAGAAGCACTGGGAACTCCGGCAAAGATCTATTACAAAAATGAAAGTGTCTCTCCTGCAGGAAGTCATAAGCCTAATACAGCAGTGGTTCAGGCATGGTATAACAAACAGTTTGGAATTACCCATCTTACAACTGAAACAGGTGCAGGACAATGGGGTAGTGCACTTGCATTTGCATGCTCACTCATCGGACTGGAGTGTAAAGTATATATGGTTCGCGTCAGTTTTGACCAAAAGCCTTTCCGTAAAATGATGATGAATACCTGGGGTGCAACCTGCATTGCAAGTCCGAGTACTGAAACACAGGCCGGAAGAAATATCCTGGAAAAATTTCCTGATACTCCGGGAAGCCTTGGAATTGCAATTTCAGAAGCAATTGAAGAGGCAGTTACTGATCCTAAAGGAAAAACGCGTTACTCCCTGGGCTCTGTACTTAACCATGTGATGTTGCACCAGACAATAATTGGCCTGGAAGCTAAAAAACAGCTGGCCAAGGTTGGTATTAAAAATCCGGATGTTGTGATTGGTTGCTGCGGCGGAGGCAGTAATTTTGCAGGCATATCTTTCCCCTTTATGTATGAAAAAATGCATGGAGCCGACATAAGGATAATAGGTGTTGAACCATTCAGCTGTCCTACCCTCACTAAAGCACCTTTCATTTACGACCATGGTGATGTTGCGAGAATGACTCCCCTGCTGCCAATGTACAGTCTGGGCCATTCATTCATTCCGGCCCCTATTCATGCCGGCGGTTTGCGCTATCACGGTATGGCACCCCTGGTGAGCGCTGCACTTAAAGACGGATTGATGGAAGCCCAGGCTGTTCACCAAAGCGAATGTTTTGAAGCAGGATTACTCTTCTCAAAAACTGAAGGAATTATCCCCGCTCCTGAAACAACTCATGCAATAGCAACTGCTATACGAGAAGCTAAACAGGCTAAAGAAGAAGGCAAAGAAAAGGTGATTCTGTTTAATTTTAGCGGACACGGCTTAATGGACCTTCTAGGTTATGAAAAATATATGACAGGACAACTTACTGATTATGAGTACCCGGAATCAGCAATTGCTGAAAACCTTAAAGACTTAGAGGGTTATCCACTGCCAAAATAGGAAATGTATAGCAGGTTTATTTGGCTGATACAATTAATAACATCTCAAGTATTTATCCTGCTTTTTAATACAGGAAAAATATTTTAATTGAAACAGTCTCAAAGGTAATTTCTCGCAACGTCCGCAAAGATAATTTTATCACATAGCGTTCGTTGCGAGAAATCTCAAATCAGTAACTAAAAAAAGCTGAAAACAAGTTCATCATTGACCTCTCCTTTGATAAGTGCCAGTGATGTCTTTATATCTTCAAAAATGTGTCTTTTACCCTGAAGCAAATTATTCAGGAATCTGAATTCTTTGTCAGAAAAAATATTACCCGTCACTTCACTCCGGGTTATCAAACCTCTTTCAACATGTAATTTTATATTTAACACCGACCCCTCAAGGGAAGCAATGTTAATAAAATCATATGCAGGCGAATAACCAAAATTCCATTGCCAGGTTCTGAATTTTTCATCTGCCAGAGTACTTATCTGCTGGGAGTCATCCCTGGTCAATTCATAAACAGATGAATTACTGTCATGAAGTTGTTCCCCGATCAGGAAATTGATAAACTCATTTACAGTCCAGTTGTTGTTAAGGTGATCAGCTATATTAATTACCTCGCTTCTTATTGATTTGACCGCTTTGCCAATATATTTCACCTTCTCAGGAGCCTTTAAAGCCAGTCCCAGATTTTTAAGATTCGAATCAAAAAGCAGAGTGCCGTGATGTAATACCCTGTTTTTATAGATATGTTGTGCATTACCTGAAATTTTCCGGCCCTCTAACATAAGGTTATTGTAGCCGGAGGTAGTAACTGTCAGATTAAGCCTGGCAAGAGAATTTATAACAGGCTGAGTAAAAATGTCAAAATTAATCTCAGAACTGTTTGGTACAGTTTTAATATATGTGAAATTTAAATTGCCGGGATCATGAAAAACAGCTCCCCCGCCAGATATACGCCTTGCCAAATTTATTTTATTCGCGGTAACGAATTTGTAATCAATCTCGCCCAGAGCATTCTGGTGTTTGCCAATTACCACAGTATCGGAGCATTGCCATAACAAGAAAATATCATCATTAAAATTTTTCAGGAAATACTCTTCTGCAGCGAGGCAAAAAAATGAATCTCTATTAATCAAATGAATGCAATGCATAAAGTTTATTTTAACAGTATGCAAAAGTGTTAAAATTCAACTATAATACCAATTGTGGGAAGCAGGGTTCCGGTAGTATTTTTCACCCTCCTTAACTGATACCGGGTGTTGTTATCTGTTAAGATAAATTCACCGTTTCCGTCTGTTTCCCTCACAACAATATCAGTCTGTTCAGCCTGATTATTGTAAACATTTTGAATATCCAGATAAAATTTAGCTGTTACCTTGTCCAGATAAAATGATTTGTCGACACGCAAATCCAACTGGTGAAATGGTTTAAACCTTTCTGAATTCAACAGACTGTAATCAAGATATGGTCCACCGGCAATATTCCAGGCTTCTGTAAGTGAACTTTTATCCATGTCGTATGGAGTATAAGGTAGTCCCCCGACAAACCTCCACCTCAAACCGGCACGCCACCCTTTACTTAATTCTTTAGTTGTGGTAACATTTAAAAGATGTTTCGAATCCCAGTTTGTTGCAATATAAATATCTTGAGGATTAAGAAATTCACTTCTGACCAAAGTATATGACAGATTGAAATTAAATCCTTCGTTTGTATTGATCCGGGTTTGAAATTCAATACCGTAAGCCCGGCCCTCTGCTTCAGAAATAACCTCTTCATCCCCGACAACTCCAAAATCTGCACCTTTATTTGCAAGGCTGATCTGGTCGTTTACAGAGAAAAGATAATCTGAATATCCTTTCCAAAAACCTTCTAAATTAAAAAGGACACTTTTTGCAGGTTGATATTCAAGTCCGCCTATAACCTGGTCGACAGCAATATATTTAAGATTGTTGTTTTGATTTACAAATTCACCGTCCTGCTTAAATCCTAAGGTTGTATAAGGAGGTAGCTGATAATACCTTCCGGTATTAAAATTCACTCTCCAGTTGCCTGACAAACTATATGAGGCTGAAAAACGGGGTGAGACCTGCCTGAACAGATTATTCATCGATTTTGAATAATTATTGGCATCTGCCCTTACACCCAGAGAGAGGGAAAGTCTTTCGGCAAGGAAGTTTTTACCTGCCTGGGCAAAAATTCCCCATTTTACAATATCCAGATCCGTATTGTAATCGATTGTCACAATTTCATTATTATAGTATCTGTTTTGCAAAGTTGAATTATAATATTTTGCAAAGTCAAGATTCACTCCGGCATTGATCTTATATCCATTCTGCCTCGTCGTATTTTCAAAACGGATCTTATTCTCAATCTCCTCCGATGTATAATCCAGCGTTTTATTCTCTTCCGAACTGTCATCATTGTCTAAATATTTATAAGCCCCGTTATTCAGGTGGCTCCTGCTTATCACCAGCGTCTGGTAACTACGCTCCCTGAAGTGTTTATAAACAGCTCCCAGCGTGTAATTCCACTGTTCATTGACAGGAATCTGACTCAATATAAATCTCTGCTGCTCATCCGGATTGGGAATGTCCAGGTTAAGATCAAATACATCAAGGGCACCGAGGCCAATGAATGTAAGTTCATTTTTACTGTCAAACCTTGTTCGAACCTTAAACTGCATATCTGTGAAGTTAGGAAGGAAAGGCAACTCTAGTACGCTGAATAAAAACTGGAGGTAGGAGCGTCTGACAGATAATACCACCGATGTTTTCTCTCCCAGAGGTCCGTCAATTGTAGCAGCAACTTCAGATGCACCCAAAGATCCCTGAAACTTCATTCTGGTGTCATTCCCGTCAATCTGAAAGAACTCCAGCACCCCGCTGAGTGCATTTCCCCGGTTGGCCGGGAAAGCTCCGGAATAAAAATTGACCTCACGCAAAAAATCTGCATTGATTATTCCGACAGGGCCTCCGGAAGCTCCCTGCGTGGCAAAATGATTTATAAACGGAACCTCTACCCCGTCAAGATAAAACCGGCTCTCCGAGGGGCCTCCTCCGCGGATTATGACATCGTTCCTGAAGGCAGGAGTGGACTGCACTCCGGGAAAGGATTGTATAACTTTTGAGATATCCCTGTTGGCGCCCGGACTTTTTTCAATTTCCCCGATTCCTATGCTTCTCAGAGAGACAGGACTTTCCAATGTCTTTCTAAAAGGAGATGCTGTGACAGTAACTTCTTCAATTTGTTCCCTCTGCTCTTCCATCTGAATCTCTATAAAATTTGTGTTTGCCACACTTACTTCTATTTCAGGGGAAATAGCTTTCTTGTATCCGACAAATGAAGCTTCTAACCTTATAAAGCCGGGATTAAGACCATTTAATATAAAATTGCCGTCCAAATCAGTTATCGTCCCGGTGGTTGTCCCCGAAACAATTATATTTACAAAAGGAAGCGGCTCATTACTCAAAGCATCAACAACGCGTCCATCCAGGGATGCCCGCTGTGAGAAGGCATAAAGAGGCAGGGATAACAAAATAAATATTGTAATAATTCTCATGATGTTCAGTTAGTATGTTTAAGACGTACAATAATTTTATAAGCTATATCTTTCGCTGTCGTTATGGTGGTCAGGTCAGTGAATAATTTACCGTTTTCACCTTTCGGATGACTGTGTCCTATAGGATTTAGAAAGTATTCCTGTGCATTGTCAAGAGGATCGATAGTGACTGAATAGACAAGAGCAGGCTGCAGGGAACCAAAATAGTTAATATCACCAGAGAACTTATTGTTATTCCAGTAGCGGTTGGAATCCCATGCCTGGTTTATCTCCATTAAAATTTTAAACTTTTTAGTACCTGAATAGCTGGTGGAAGTATGCAGCTTAAAATCAGAAACAGGTGTAGCTGAAGTCAAAGCATCCGGCACTGCCATTTCAGGAGATGGTATGAATAACCCGTCGGGAGCCTTTACATTACGTTTATGCGCCCAATATGGCACTGTAGCCGGCCGGCGTGCCTCCCCGGGTTCATTTTTCCATCTGCCCGGTTCAATTTCCCCATGTCCGTATACACCTTTGGCAACATAATGGGTAACATATAAGGTCTCAATATAGTTTCCCTTAATATCTTCTGTCCAGATTGCAAACGACGGATGGTTAAATGATTTTCCTTTTATGAATTCAATTTCAATACTCCTTGCCGGATTTTCAGGAGAGGTGCTTATTACAATTGTTTCCTGCTCAACCTTGCGATGCATCACACAACTGCTTATGAGGATTAATATCCCAATCAGCAGATTAATTTTCATGTGTTTCATTGATTTTTCAGTTTTTTTTGAAATATTAAACAATATTATATTAAAAAAGTTTATCAAAAAAAATTAAATAGTTTTCTCCTGAATTTTCAAAATTACAAAGACAATAATACTTTTACATAAAAACAATATAATGAGAGTAGTCATTCAGCGTGTTAAAGAGGCAGGGGTTACAGTTGAAAAGGATGTGATCTCCTCCATAGGAACCGGCTTACTAGTGCTTTTGGGAATAGAAGACTCAGATAGTGAAGATGATATAGACTGGCTTGTTAAAAAAATAGTTCAGTTGCGGATCTTTGATGATGAAAAAGGAGTAATGAACCTTTCTGTGCAGGACATTGCAGGAGACATATTAATAGTAAGCCAGTTTACCCTTCATGCAAATACAAAAAAAGGTAACCGTCCCTCCTATATCAGGGCATCAAAACCCGAATTTGCAATCCCGGTTTATAATAAATTTCTCGAAAAAGTTGAAGAGGTGACCGGTAGGAGGCCGGGACGGGGAATATTCGGGGCAATGATGGATGTCTCCCTAGTAAACGACGGACCGGTAACTATAATTATAGATTCAAAACAAAAAGATTTTTGACAGAATTCACTTAATGACTCTATTTTTGTCTGGTGGTTATGTAATCCATTAATTCAATCAGAGAGTTCCTTGCTTCACTTTCAGGAAATTCCATTAATGCATTCACTGCATTATCCCTGAACTCATTCATCTTTTTGGTAGCGTAATCAAGTCCCCCTTTTTCTTTGACCATTCCTATTATTTCCTGAACTACAGCAGGATTTTTATTTTTCCTTTTAATAAGCCTTAAGATCCTTCTGCGCTCAGCTGGATCGGAATTACTGATAACATACAGCAGGGGAAGGGTAATCTTCTTCTCTTTAATATCGTTTCCGGTAGGCTTACCTATAATACCCCTCCTCTGATAATCGAAAATATCATCTTTGATTTGAAAAGCAATCCCGGCATCCTGCCCTATTTTATACATTCTTAAAGGTAACTCCTCATCATCGGTAACTGAAGCAGTGCCTATAGCCATACTTGTGGCAATCAGGGAGGCGGTTTTTTTTCTGATAATCTCAAAATATGTCTCCTCGTCAATATCCAGTTGCCGGCTCTTCTTAACCTGCAATATCTCTCCTTCACTCATCTCTTTGACTGCACGGGAGATCAAATGAAGAAAATTATATTTTCTGTTTTCCAGTTGTAAAAGTAAGCCCTTTGCCAGAATATAATCTCCTACCAGTACAGCCAGTTTATTCCTCCATAGCGCTTTTATAGAAAAAGTACCTCTCCGCTCATAGGATTCATCAACAACATCATCGTGAATAAGGGTTGCCGAATGCAGCAACTCCACAGAACATGCCGCAAGCTGGGAAAATTCATTGGGTTCGCCATGAAGCTTCGCTGACAGAAAAACAAAAAAAGGCCTGAGTTGCTTGCCTTTAGTTTTGTATAAAAAATTCAGGATTGTGCCTAATAAAGGTATATCACTTTGAATTGCTTTCTTATAATATAATTCAAATTCCTTCAGCTCTTTTTCAATCGTATGTTTAATTCTGGCTGTTTCTCCCATTATTTTCGCTGCCGGTTTTTCATTTTAATCAACTAACATAGAATATTTAGTTGAATAAAAGAGCTGTTTACATTAAATTTTTTTTTGATATCTGTAAATAGAATGAATATTTAGCTTAACCCCATAAACTCTGTGTATAATTCTCAATTATTTATATATTTGCTCTTTTTAAACACAATATTAATGGTAGATTTCAAGAAGTTGGATGCGGACCGGTTAGAAAGTGCGGCACAAATGCTTAAAGCAATTGCTCACCCGATGCGTATTGCCATTTTAAAACATTTAGAGGGAGGAAAAAAATTAACAGTTTCTGAAATTCACGAACTCCTTAATATCGAACAATCTACAACCTCTCATCATCTGGGTATTCTGAAGGATAAAGGAGTCCTGTGCTCAAAACGTGATGGTAAAAACACCTTTTATTACCTAAAATACAACATTTTGAGTCAAATTATCGAATGCCTCGAAACTTGTACATGTGACTAACTGATCATTAGTAACTGTATCTGATTAATTACATAATTATAACCTCTTTTCAATCTCCAGGAAAGTTTTCATACTCTCTTCAGCAATAAATTTGCCCCCGGGCGAAAAATCAAATACCTCAAGAGATACCCATTTTTTATAGTTCAAATCTCTCAAGGTTTGAAAAACAGGTATAAAATCACCAGGAATTGCATCGGTACGGATTAGTGTTCCGTCCATATTCTGAACATGAATATGTTTGATGTTATCGTAATATTTTTTTATAAGATCAGTCCATGGTTCAGTTTCATCAAGGGTATTATGAAAATCAAACATTGAACTGATTGAGGGGTGCCCTATCTTATTGACAATTTCCACTGCCTCTTCTAATGTATTGACTACATCGGTACTGCTTAGGGGCAGGGACTCAATAAGTATGGTGACTTTTCTATCTTTTGCATGGTCTGCAACCTGTGCCAGTCCGTCAGCAAAGTAGTCAGTTGCTTCCCTGACAGTTACTCCACCAGTCGTTCCCCTCTGTCCGGGAGAACCAAATACCATTACCTCTCCTCCAAGATCACCGCAAAAATCTATTAACTGGTCTAAATAGTTAATTGATTTTTGGCGCAGCTCTTTATTAGATGTTGTAAAATGAAGGCCATGAGGAGGAGGAGTGAATAACCAGTGCAGTCCGGCGCATACTATACCAGCATTTTTCATATCCTTTACCATCTGTTTCCGCGTATCGCCTGTTATCTCCTGTACCCCTTCTTTAACAAGGGTAAATGAAGCTACCTCAACGCCATCATAGCCGGCACTTCCAATTATTTCACATTGTTCGGGCCAACTGAACTCCTGAACTATTTCATTACATAATGCATATTTGAAAATTCTGCCTCTGTTGCCACCGCATGACATTGGTATTCCGCTTATTGCCAGTGTGCTTAATGCAGCTGCAGTTCTTTGTATAAAATCTCTTCGGTTATATTGCATGTGCTAAAATTTATAATTATTTTGTTTTTTATAATCAGTTTATATATAATTAAATGGTAAAGTACTCATTGACAGGCTGGCAAGAATGATTATCTGTTAATTTATTAATAAAATTATTGCGAATTTGTGAACCTGTGTAACTAACTGGTAATTAAATAAACATTTTTAAAAATTAAAAATTTCAAAAACTTCTCTGACAAATTTAGATTAATTGCTTAAATAGCACAATTATTTACTAAACAAATTACGAACGGATGAAACTTATATTTGCAACCAATAACAGTCATAAACTAACAGAACTACAGGCATTACTGGGGAGTAGCTATGAATTGTTAAGCCTCAATGATATAGGTTGTCACGAAGAAATTCCTGAAGATCAGCCTACGCTTGAAGGGAATTCACGCCAAAAGGCATTTTATATATTTGACAGATACGGGTTAACATGTTTTGCTGATGATACCGGACTGGAGATTGATGCCCTGAATGGTAATCCAGGAGTTTTCTCGGCACGCTATGCCGGAAAAGACAAAGATTCAAATGCAAATATGGACAAAGTATTAAATCAACTTGAAAAAATAAATAATCGAAAAGCCCGTTTTAGAACAGTCATAACCCTTATCATCGACGGTGAGGAGAAATTATTTGAAGGGATTGTGGAAGGTAAAATAATCAGAGAAAAAAGAGGAAAAGGAGGATTTGGTTATGACCCTATATTTGTTCCGGACGGTTTCGATCATACATTTGCTGAGATGCAGCCGGATGATAAAAACAAGATAAGCCACCGGGGCAGAGCAGTAGAAAAGTTGGTTCATTATCTGAAATCATTATGAACCGAAAAGTATCTATTTATGCGCAGATCATTATTTATACTGATTTCTTTTCTTTTATTTTCCCAAACTTTTGCCCAGAGGAAACAGGGCAGCTGGCAGGATTACCTGTCATTCTCAAATGCAGTGAAAATTGCTGATGCAGGTCCGAGGGTATATTGTGCAACTGAGGGAGGATTGTTTTATCTCGATAAAGATGATAACAGTATAGAAAAATTTTCAGGGTTAAGTGTTCTGAATGACTTCGGAATAAAAAACATTGCTTACAGCGAAACCAATGATTTACTGGTGGTTATTTATGCCAACAGCAATATTGACCTGGTTTTTAATTCACAGGTATTTAATATTCCTGATATTATGCGTAAACATATTACAGGAGATAAAAGTATATACAATATTCTCTTGTCAGGTAATGAAGCTTATCTCTCCTGCGGATTTGGAATTGTTGTTTTGAATCTGGATAAAAAAGAGGTAGGAGATACTTATTTTATCGGTGATGAGGGCAGCCACCTCCGTGTAAATGATGTGAAAATATATGACTCATTCATCTATGCTGCCACTGATGAGGGATTGCTTCGTGCAGGTATAAATTCTAACCTTTTGGATTTCCGGAACTGGGAAAAAACAGACAACATACCTCACTCAAATGATAAATTCAACCATATTATTGTCCACAATGGCTTGCTAATGGCCAATTATACGCCAGACCAATACAATCAGGATGAACTGTTTCTTTATGACGGATTTGAATGGATCCCTGTACTTCCCAGGATAAATTATATAAGCGATGTCAAAATAGCTGACAATACAATGGTTATAACCGGAAGGGGCGAGATCATTTTTGTCGGCAGTGATAATAATATTACCGGAATAATTAATAAATACCAATTCACTGACAGGGAAATAAATACAATAAATCCTTTAAGTGCCACTGCCGGGAGTGATGGCTCAGTGTGGGTTGCGGACTATGGTTACGGACTTGTTCATATAAGTGGTGAATATGCTGAATCTGTTTTCCCGGAAGGCCCAAAAGATAATAAGGTATTCTGCCTGACCTCAAATAATGGTGATCTCTGGTTAGCCCCCGGAGGCAGAAATGATACCTGGAATAATACATGGCAGTCGCCTAGAATTGAGTTATTGAGAGAGGGCAGATGGTCATCTTTCTCAAAAGTAAATATCCCGGAACTGGACGGATTTTTCGATATAGTTAATATTGCCGTCGACCCTGCTGATCCGGATCATTTTTTTGCCGGAAGCTGGGGAGGAGGTATTTTAGAATTCAGGAACAACGGACTGGTAAACCGATTTACTGAATATAACAGCCCCCTTCAGAGCGCTCTGCCCGATCAGGCCGGCGAACCTTATGTGAGGATTGGTGGTATGGATTTCGACTCTCAGGGAAATTTATGGATCACCAATTCGGAAGTTGCTGAAAATCTGCTCATGCTTTCGCCAGGCGGTGAATGGAACTCTTTCACCTTGCCGGAGATTGCCAAAATAAAAAGTATCGGCCCTCTGGTAGTAACTGAAAATGATGATAAATGGATCATGGTACCCCGGGGCAGTGACCTTTATGTTACAGATAAGTCCGGGTCACAAAAAAAAGCTTTACAGGTAATATCCTATTTTAATAACGGTGAAAAAGAATTTTTCAACCGGATGAATGATGTATACTGCATTACAGAAGACCTGGAAGGAGAGATATGGATAGGTACATCCAAGGGGGTAGCAGTATACAAAAATCCACAACAGGTATGGAATAATGAAAATTTTTATGCAATACAACCAGGACTGGACCTGAATGACGGATTGTATCATCCATTACTGGAAACAGAAACGGTAACGGCAATTACCATCGATGGTGCTAACCGTAAATGGATAGGAACAAAAGGTTCGGGAGTTTTTCTGGTATCAGAAAACGGAGAAAAAGAGATTCTTCACTTCACCTCCGATAACAGTCCGCTGATGTCAAATACTATCACAACTATCGCTGTCAACCAGATTTCAGGTGAAGTGTTTTTTGGTACCGGAGATGGGTTAATATCTTATCAGGGAGATGCTGTCAAAGGAAATGACTCTTTTGCCGGTGTATATGTTTATCCAAACCCTGTAAGAGAAGACTGGGATGGACCGGTAACTGTTACCGGACTAATGGAAAACAGTGACATCAGAATAACCGACATTACAGGAAATCTGGTTTTTAAAACAACATCACTGGGAGGTCAGGCAGTTTGGAATGGTAAAAACCTGAATGGCAATCGCGTTAAAACCGGGGTCTATCTGGTTTTTTGCATCGGAAAAAATGGCCAAAAAACCCATATTGAAAAATTATTATTTATAAACTGAATTACTAATAATGTTAGCCGCCAGTGAGGGTATAATATTGAGCTACAGGAAGTATGGAGAAAACAGCCTGATAATAACAATCTATACCAAAAATGCCGGGCGACAGTCATATATTCTGAATGCTTTAAAATCCGGAAAAAAAAGAAGCGGAAAAGGATCATTACAGCCTCTATACCTTGTAGATTTAGTGGCATATTATAAAGAGACAAGAGAAATACAAAGAATAAAGGAGATAAAAAATAATCCTGTTTACCAAAATATACCTTTTGACATCCACAGGTCCTCGCAGGCTCTTTTCATTGCCGAAATACTAAATAAAACGTTACGGGAACAGGAAAGCTCCCCCCTTTTGTTTGATTTTATAAGAAACTCACTGATTTACATGGACCTCACTGAAAATCCTTTGCCAAATTTTCATCTTTACTTCTTATTCCGGCTGACCGAATTTCTTGGTTTCCTGCCGGACACAAAAAAAACCTGCGACGATGGTTGGTTTGATTTGCAGAAAGGTACAGTGGAACAACACAGGCCGGTACATCCGTATTACCTCGACAAAGAGTCAACAAATGCATTCTGCAGACTGGCCGGACTGAAACTTCGTGAACTGGACAATTTGAAATTATCACGAACCCATAGAAATCACATGACTATAAAATTGCTGGAATACTATCAACTACATTTTGAACACCTTGGTGAAATTAAATCATTAAAAGTTCTACAGGAAGTTTTTTCCTGATCTCACATTTTCAATGATGCTTTTGTAAAGATATAATCCGGAATATCCTGATTAAATTTAATATCAGTAACTTTAAACTCCGTGCCATCGCCCTGCTTCAGCATATCTTTATAAACAATGGTTTTAGGGAACCAGCGGCCCTCTATTTGAACAACATCGCTTAAAACAGACCTTTTCAACAGCTGGCCGCTCTTCGCAAACAGTTCTTCTTTAAGGGGGACAAACCGTTCCTTATCCACCCATAATTTTCGGGTTGCATATGCTACATCATCAACCCTGGCAGTAAGTTCAAGAATCCAGGTTGTACGTCCGTCAAACTCTTCACTGCCCGAAACTACAGCATTATAAGTCTCAGTCAGTTTACGGTCATCCATCATATCCTCATAAGACAGATCTGACCCCATAACTGACTGGCGCAGCATATGTCCTGAAATCTGAATCGTGCGGTCAGTTGAAGGGGAATATATCCAGAGCTGGTTCTCCAGTTTCAGCATTTTAGTTCCCTGCTCCCGTGGAGGTGAAAGATACTCGGTGAACGATTTTTTGTCACCTTCCACATAACTACGGGAAGTAATTGTCCGGCTGGCCCGCCTGCCATGAATAGTCATTGACGATTCAAAGATCCGGTTTTCAGACGACAAATTTTCGTCAATTTGATGCAGGATACCATTGGCGTCGGGCTGTCCGTAGGTAAACCACGCAAAGCTGCTGAAGAGAATAATAATTATTATTTTTTTTGTTATCGTTTTCATTTCCGGTAAATTTATCATCATTATCAATTTTAAGCTTCCAGTTCTTTAAACAGTTGCGATGTTTTTCGCCTGTATATTCCTATACCTGCAAGCATAGTGCCAATTATGGTAGCAAACAACCCGGGAATAAAACCAATATAATAATCGGTAGTGGTGATGCGGGTTCTGATTGCTGAGGGATACATCATGGCAGATCCTTCCATCAACCCTGAAATATTGATACCATATTTTTGTACCAGCGCCGCAAAAAACAATCCGATGGCCGTACCAATGAAGGCTCCCGCAATTCCGATAAATATCGACTCATAAATCAGAGTGCGGTAGAGGTGGTTTTTCTCTTCACCCATAGCCAGACGCACACCAAACTCACCATACCGCCGGAGTCCGCCAAGCAGTCCGGCATTCCATAGGACCAGGGCCATTGCAACAATGAATATGGCAATGATATATATTCCCCATACATCCAACATTTTCACTAACTGTCCCATGCTTCCCTGCTGGGTCAGTGTCTTCATAACAGGCGCATATTCATCTTTATCCTCCTCAAACGGAGTATTAAATGCACGGGCTATCTCCAGGGCACGCTCGTCATCGTAAAAACCCGTTTCAAACAACCCGATCAGTTCACCGGCAGCATCATACATATCGAGTGCATTCCTGGCATCTTCAATATCCACAATGATGGTCCCCCGGTCCAACGCCTCTACTCCGAAAGAGACCGTTCCGGCCACCCTGAAATTATACATCGACATACTTCCATGCATGGTGGAACCGATCAGGGTGACTTCATCACCGGGATCCACCCCCAGCTTCCGGGAGAACTGTTCAGCCAGCAATGCCTCTCCCGCATTCTGCACTATTCTCCCCCGAACAATTGATTTCTGGATGTTCAATCGCCCGGCCTCCCTGCTGTCTGGCGACAACAGATCAATCCCCATACCTGCTGCAGGCCCCTGAGAGCGGGTTTCACCAAATTCATCCGGCACATCTACCAGTCCCCCAAACTGAATACGTGCAGCCCAGTCTAACTCCGGGAACCGTCCGGAGAGCTCCTCCTTCAATGCACTTACCTCTGTCAGTGCCAGATCATTCGGTACCTGCCCCTCATTTTCAGCATATGCTCTTGTCATCACCTTCAGATGTCCGTGGGTAAAGCGTGCATTCATCTCTATTGTGTCACCCATAAAACCGGTGATATATGCGTTCATAAAGACGGCGAGCATCACTCCGATAGCCACCACAATTATGGGCAGGCGGCTGCGGCTCCTATCATGAAATAGTCCCTTTAATAAAAATCGTATCATTGTATTCTCCCCCTTAATGCTTCTGTTGGGTTCATTTTTGCAATTTTTCTCGATGGCCAGTAACTCACAACAGTCGTGATCACCACCACTATCAGTACCGTAGAGATTACGAGGCCGGCGCTGTACACAGGATATAGTGTCTGTGCCATGGCCATACCAAAATCACCGGCATCCATAGGGATAGTCCATCCAACCTCTGCCTGCCATGCCAGAAACGGGAGGCCGTAAAGGGCCCCGACCACTGCAGCAAAGATGGAGTGCATGGCTCCCTCCACGGTGAACAGCCCCACCACTTCCCGTCGTGTATATCCCAATGCAATATAGGTTCCAATCTCTTTTTGCCTTCGGAAGATGGAGAGCACCTGTGTGTCGAAGATGGCCAGCATGGCCAGCAACAACAAGATCGTATAGAAAACCGATTGCCCTGCGGTTTTGGTTTTAATCATCCTGTCCACCGATGCGGTCAGCACCTCTTTCGGCTTGTGCACCCATCCCTGCACCGCAGGCCTCTCTGCTTCGGGGTCACGAAAGGTAAGGAGGGTTGCCTCCCCCTGCATCATAGTCATCTCGCGCAAAATCGCCAGGGGAATATAAACCTGTGCTGCCTCCACCGATGGCACGTTGCTGGAAAAGATGTCAGTAATCACAATATCCGTTGCATCGAAAGTGCCCCTGGCATCACGCCAGCGCAAAGTGACATGGTCACTCCTATCCAGTTGTAAGCTCTCTGCCATTGCGGCACCAATAATAGCAGGCACAGCATCCGTCGCCGTATCCAGCTGATGTGTAGGCAAAAGGAAGAGATCCTGATCCGGGTCAATCCCTTTGATGGTTATGGACTGCATTCTCCCCTGCGGATAGATGGTCCCCTGTACCATCAGCACTGGCACCATATCACCCTGTTCTATCTCATCGCTGAACTGCTGCGGGATGATGGAATGGCTCTCTGCAAGGGTGAAAGGATCATAGGGATCGTAGCTCTCATGCCAGTATTGCCCACCTCCTATCTCCCAGTTTGTCATATCGCTCTTTGCCTGGTAGTCCCACCCCATAAGTATACCTTTCAGCCATATAATCACGACAAAGGAGAACGACAACACAATCACATTGAGCCAGGTACGAAGTCCTGCCCCTATTAAATTGCGATATGCCAGTTTAAATGCTGTCTTCATATTAATTTAAATTTTACGTTTGCTCCTGTTCTGAAATTTTATCTATCTTCCCATCCAATAAATAAATTTTTCTTCTCAGGTATTTGATCACCTTCTCATCGTGTGTGGCAAAAAGGAAAGTTGTATTCAATTCCCGGTTGAGATTCACCATAGTTTTCAGTATATGGTGTGAATTTGCAGCATCAAGGTTAGCGGTAGGTTCATCAGCCAGCACCAAAGATGGTTTTTTTACCATTGCCCTTGCAATTGCGACACGCTGACATTCACCTCCCGACAATTGAGGGGGTTTTGACCTTACTTTATCGGTTAATCCCACCCACTCAAGGGCATCCATTACCATTTTTTTTCGTTCGGGTGCACCAATTTTCAATAAAAGCAATGGAAATTCCACATTTTCATAAACAGTATGTACAACCAGGAGATTATAACTCTGAAAAATAAAGCCCAGTTCCTCCTTTCTCAGTTGTGCTGACTGCCTGGCTGACAGTCTACCCACAGAATGGTCCAAAACCCATGCCTCCCCTGATGTGGGGGTATCCAATGAACCGACAATGTTGAGAAGTGTAGTTTTTCCGGAACCACTTGGACCTACCAGACCTGTAAATTCTCCCCTGCCGATAGTAAGATTAATATCCCGCAATGCAGTGAAATGAGTCTTACCCATCGGAAATGACTTCACAAGATCATTAATTTTTATGATTGCGCTGTTTTCCATAAAATTATTTTATGATTCATATTATTTACATTTACATCTAATGATTAAATACAAAAAGTAACTGCAGCCCTTTCCCGGCAAAGGTAATCTCTGACGAGTGTTGAAGAGGAACATTATACTTTTTTGGATTTATATAACCTATCATATACAGGGTGAAATGATTAAATTGTTTCTGCCAGTTTAAAAAATTATATGCACTGCTGTTTTCCCAGTCAAAGTAGACGATATAATTTAGCCTGTCGAACATACCTATTGGATAAGAGGCATTTAAAAGAGAAAAAGTTGCATTTTCATTAAATTCAAATGGCTTTTCACCTGAGGCTGCCAGTAATTGTTCACAGATTACAGTTAACCCGTTTCCAACATTAAAAGTATAGTCAGCACCGATATTAAATATCTCCTGGTTTGTCAGCAAACCCATCTGCTTCCCCAAATTTTTCCAGGTAGCCTCAAACCAGTAACCTATTATGTTGTCAAACCTTGCATCAAAACCAAGGCGGTTTTCCGGAATTCTTTCAAATTGTATTTCTGCTTCAGGAAGCTGCCGGCTGTCGGCTGTCCTGTAATGATAGGTCAATGCCGCTTCGCCACTTCCGGCAGGCACCTGCAGGCGGCCTCCCGCTTCGGGTACATTTTTTCGGGTCGGAATTACCTCCCAGCCTTTGGTGTTGTTATTGCCGTATAATCCCCAAAGCCAGATATTCACATTATTTAAAAAATAGTACCTCCCCAAAACACCCCATACACCATCAGTTAGCTGAAGAGGGTCGCGAGGATCTACCTGGTCAAACCACATCAGAGGCCTAAGCAGGGATGCAGACCCAAAATTTATTTTTTGGAGTCCGGCTCTCAGTTCAAACTGATTAGCCGAATAACGTGCCCAAAACCGGTATGGTTTTATATCACCATTTGAATCTGTATTTTTAAAGTCCTTTAATCCTAAATTACCGTAAATATTGGCTGAACCCTCGAAATCAATCAAGTGGTTTTCACCAGCCGGAATAAAAAAATTCACCTGTGGAATATAGCGAATGCCGTTCCACCACGGTAATTCATTGCCAGAGTTAAAATGTGAATAAGATGATAGCTGTCCCTTAAAAAGGGATTGCTCCTGAGATAGTGCATTGGTCAGAAAAATCAAGGAATTGAACAGTATAAGTATATAACTCAGTATTTTCATTTTTCAGGTTCTGAAATTCCGTAGGCTACTAATTTTGCAAACTCCACAATAAACTCCTGGGGTGTATCATATAATTTATTCAGTTTTTCATCTTTAAGCAGGTCAACCAGCTTTAGTGAGATATGTAGCAATAATTCAGGCTTTAAATCTTTACGAAAAACTCCGGCTGCCTGAGCCTTCTTCCAGTCTTCCAGCAAACTGCCCCAAACTTCTGTAGTTTTTTCCTCCACAAAGGTTTGTAGTTCGGGTTCTGAACCCAGATAGAAATCCTCCATAAACTCTTT